>JARRMB010000009.1:7742-24093 GCA_037386325.1 Candidatus Bathyarchaeota archaeon | reverse complement strand
GGAAGCAATCAAGAACCTTTTATTGGAAACTTGTAATGCGATTGATGTTCGTTCTTATCCTCCACCACGAGGGAACCTAGCTGTTAAAGCAATCTCAGAATTTGTAGGATTTGATGAATCTGAAATTTCGGTAGCAAATGGTGCCGATGAAATAATGGACCTTTTAATGAAGGTTTTTGTTAGAAAGGGTTCGAAAGTTATTGTTGTTGAACCAAGCTTTCCTATGTACACATTCTTTACAGAGCTTTATGGTGGTAAGAAAGTAACTGTTATGCTGAAACGCAATTTCAGTTTGAATGTTGATACAATATTGAAGCGGGCTGATAAGGAAACAAAATTACTTTTTATTTGTTCTCCAAATAATCCTACTGGAAATCAGTTTAAAGATTCAGACATTAAATGTCTCCTAGACGAATTCAAAGGGATCGTAGTTGTGGATGAAGCCTACGGGGATTTCGCTTCAAATTCCATAATAGAGTGGGTACGTGAATATGATAATCTTGCATTGCTGAGAAGTTTTTCAAAGTCTTTCGGGTTAGCTGGACTTCGTTTAGGTTATGTTGTTTCAAGTCGACATGTAATTAAGTACATCCAAAGAGTTATGGGACCGTTCAATGTAAATTCTGTGACACAACAAACAATTCCATTTGCTCTTAAAAATTGGAAATTCTTCAAAGAACAAATAGATTTTGTGATCAATGAAAGAAATTGGCTAATGGAAAACTTGAAAAAAATAGATGGAATCGATCCTTATCCTTCAGATGCAAATTTTATTCTCTTTAAGGTTATTAAGGACAAACTAAATTCTGCAATTCTTACTGAACGTTTAGAAAAAAGAAAAGTTCTAGTGAAAGATAGAGGTCACCTTCAATTACTAGAGAATTGCATACGAGTCACTATTGGAACCCGAAAAATGAACCAGACCTTCCTTTCAGCATTGAATGCTTCCCTTGAGGATTAAAATATGTCTTATCTGTCGCTGAATAAGGATAGACGAATTTATGTTCGTAAAAATTTCAAAGAATCTCTAAATAAAATTCGTTACCTAATCTTTGATTTTGATGGGGTACTTTGTCAAACTAGTCAATCTTACCGTGAAACGATTAGAAACGTGGTTGACTACTATTTTCTAAATTTATTGGAAATTGAAGGAGAACGGGGGAAATTGGTTACTTTGAATGATGTTCAAAAATTCAAAGATACAGGGTTATTCAATAACGACTGGAAATTATCTTACACATTGATCATTTATTACTTGAATCTTATACTTAGAAAACTTGAACAAAAGAAAGTTCTTCAGAGCTTTATAAAGAAATTTGAAGGTATCACATTCTCTGATATCGAAAGTTTTATTCTGAAGTTGAAAAAAGTAGGAGAATTTCTTAGGAAGAACAGAATCAACGCAAATGATCTAGCTTACCTAAAAAATGATAAAATTTTTGGTTTAGATCTTTTTTTGGCACAGGCCAGTCTTGAGAAACCAAAACCCATAGAAACATCTCTTATTGGTATTGATCCTGAGATTGTGGAAACCAAACAGGCACTTAGTGAACAATTGATTCCATATGACCTCGAAAAACCTGACCTTTTGAAACGTTTGTTTGAAGAAATATATCTTGGGAAAGAATTGTATACGAAAGTCTATGACACAACATCATTCTTCAATTTTGATAGAAATTTTATTGATGTAGAGGAGTTCATTCCCACAAAAGAGACTTTAAACTTTCTATACCAAAAGTTTGGTAGGTTCGGAATCTATTCTGGACGCCCTAAACCACAAGGATTGTATATATTAGAAAAATTCGGCTACACTGAATACTTTGATGAGAATAAATCTGTTTTTCTTGGTGATATGCTAAAAACTGAAATCGAAATGGAAAAACTTGGAAAACCAAATCCATCTCTCTTTATTGAGTTAATCGAAGAATATTCAGACAATGGAACAGGAATACTGTATATTGGAGATGGGATAGCAGATGCTATTCTAGTTAAAAAAACGAAATTGAAGGGGATTAAAGACTTGTATTTTTTTGGAGTATCATCTTCGTCAGAAGATTTAAGCAAGCTTTTTAATGAATATTCTAAACATGGGGCTGATGCAATAGTAACGGATGTGAATGATATACCATCCTTATTTACAAGTTTACGCGGGAGTGTTTAAAATTGAGAATAGTAAAAACTAACAGAAAAACCAAAGAAGTTGATATAGAATTAGAATTAAATATAGATGGACAAGGAAAGGTAGATGTCAAAACCGGAATTAAATTTTTAGATCATATACTAATTACCCTTGCCAAACATAGCCTTTTTAATCTTAAAGTCAAAGCTAGCGGAGACTTGACTCATCATATTAGTGAAGATGTGGCGTTGGTCCTAGGTGAAGCATTAGACAAGGCAAAAAAGAAGGGTAAAGGCATCAAACGGTTTGGATCAGCTTTTGTGCCAATGGATGAATCTTTAGCAAGGGTAACAATAGACCTAGGAGGAAGACCATATATCATCAGAAACCTGAGACTTATGCAAACTCAAATTGAAGACTTAAAAACTGAAGATATTGAACACTTCTTTGACTCATTAGCTCAATCATCTAAAGCTAACATTCATATAACCGTGCTTTATGGCAGCAATGAACACCACAAAATTGAGGCAGCAGTAAAAGCACTAGCAATAGCATTCAGACAAGCCTATGAAATCGAACCCCGAATAAGGGACGAAATTCCAAGTGCAAAGGGGGTTTTGTAACAATTCCTCAAATTGCAGTAGTCAACTATGGCGTAGGAAACCTCAGAAGCATCCGAAAAGGACTCGAAAAATCGGGAGCAACCGTTAAAATAACTCATAGTCCAGAGGCAATGATAAAAGCAGATTCAATTGTTTTACCTGGTGTTGGAGCCTTTGCACCAGCAGTTAAAAACATGATTCCGATAACCGATATCGTAGCGGAAGCTGCAAAGACTGGAAAACCGATATTCGGGATTTGTTTAGGTCTTCAGCTTCTCTTCACAAGGAGCAATGAAGGCGGTTCAATTAATGGGCTAGACTTCATAGCTGGAGAAGTTGTAAAGTTGCCTGAATCTGTGAAAACTCCTCAAATGGGATGGAACACAATCGACTTCACCAAGTATCACCCTATACTTGACGGAGTTAAAGATCATTCATATGTTTATTTCGTTCATTCATATTATCCTCAACCTAAAAATTCTGACGTAATAGTGACAACCACCGAATATGGAGTCAGATTTGCATCTATGGTCGCAAAACAGAATTTATATGCCACCCAATTTCATCCTGAAAAAAGTAGTAAAACGGGTTTAACTATTCTCAAAAATTTTGTGAATATCGTAAAGAGGTAAAAAAGTATGAAAATTATCCCAGCTGTTGATATTATGGGAGGAAAGTGTGTACGCCTCTTACGTGGTGATCCAAAAAAGAACAAAATTTACTATGATGATCCTCTAGAAGCTGCTCAACTATTGGAAAACCAAGGAATAGAGCTTCTCCATGTTATAGATCTTGATGCAGCATTGGGATTCGGACAGAATATAGAAGTTATTCAAAAAATATTAGAAAATTTGACTGCTAAAGTTCAAATCGGAGGTGGAATTAGAACCCTTCAAAAAGCTGATCAATTGCTCAACCTTGGATCCTATCGGGTAATCTTTGGAACAGCTGCAATTAAAAACCCTGATTTGATTAAGGAAGCTGTAAAAAAATATGGATCTGAGAGTATAGCTGTCGCAATAGATGAAAAAAATGGAAAAGTAGCTTTTCATGGTTGGAAAAAAGACTCCAATATTAACTATTTAGAACCACTGTGCAAGAAGCAATGGAGATTTTAGAAAATGTTAGCTAAACGAATAGTACCTTGTTTAGACGTAAGGGATGGTCAGGTTGTTAAAGGTGTACAATTTGTCAACTTGAAAGTTGAAGGTGACCCAGCAGAACTTGCCGCAGATTATGAAGAGCAGGGTGCAGATGAAGTAGTTTTTCTAGATATAACAGCCTCCCATGAAAAAAGAGACACCACACTAGAGGTTGTTAAACGAACAGCAGACATGATTTCAATTCCTTTTACTGTAGGTGGAGGAATTAGAAATATAACTGATATCCAAAATGCTCTTTCTAGTGGTGCAGACAAAGTTTCAATAAATACTGCAGCTGTAAATAGACCAGAACTAGTAGAAGAATCTGCAGCAATTTTTGGGAGTCAATGTATTGTTGTAGCTATAGACGCAAAAAGAGTATATGTTGAAAATGATGTTCACCAAAAAACAATAGTTAACACAACTAATGGAAAATGTTGGTGGGAAGTCTATCTTGAAGGTGGAAGAGTTCCAACAGGAATAGACGCGTTAACCTGGGCTAAGAAAGTTAAAGATTTAGGTGCAGGTGAGATTCTGCCAACAAGCATGGACTGTGATGGAGTACAAACTGGCTATGATTTAGAGTTAACCCGTGCCATGAGTCGCATAACAAATTTACCGATAGTTGCAAGTGGAGGAGCAGGTAATCTTAATCACATATATGAAGTGTTAACAATAGGAGAAGCCGATGCAGCTCTAGCTGCTTCAATATTTCATAGAAGTCAATATTCTGTGAGAGAAGTTAAAAATTATCTTCTAGAAAAAGGAGTGCCAATGCGTTTGGTTTAAAGTTCAATTGAGTGATAAAATTTGTTGAAAATGAAAAAAGAAAAAATTGATACTTTCATATCAAAAGTCAATTTTGAGAAAGGGGATGGTCTTGTACCTGTAATTGTTCAAGATGCGTCAAATAATAATGTGCTGATGCAGGCTTTTATGAATAAAGAAGCATTAAGATTAACTTTGTCTATGGGACGAATGCATTTTTGGAGCCGAACTAAAGGTAGAATTTGGATGAAAGGCGAAGAATCTAACCATTATTCCTTAGTTGAAAATGCATTTTTGGACTGTGACAATGACTCGATCTTATTTAAAGTTCAACAGGTAGGTACAATATGTCATACTGGAGAAGACACATGCTTCTTTAAACCTGTAAAAGAGAAAGAAAAGCGCATCGTTGATGCAAAGATGCTTGAAAAACTTTTCGAGATTATAAAAGAACGAATTAATAATCCTAGTGAATCATCATATGTTTCTTACTTAACTTCTAAAGGAGAGAACGCTGTTCTCCAGAAGATCGGAGAAGAAGCAACAGAGCTTATTCTTGCAATTAAGTCAAAAAACTCAAAAGAGGCTACGTTTGAGGCAGCTGATCTGTTTTTTCATGTTTTAGTTTCATTCGCCCAAAAAGGCTATTCCCTTAGCAGTATATTTGAGGAATTGGAATTACGACATAAAAAGAAAACAGAAAACCTACCGCAATAATTTCTCTTTATTTTTAAGATTTATTCTAATTGGTCGAGTTAAGATGAGTTGGGAAAAAACATTAGAAAAATATAGCAAAATCATTGAAGAAAATCTTAGAAATTTTCTTGATAAAGCTATAAAAGACGCTAAAAATTATCATCCATTTATTGAAAATATTTACAATGATATTCAAGAATTTATACTAAGAAAAGGAAAACGCTTAGCTTCCTGCAGTACACTGCTTATTTACAAAGGATATTCTGGTAAGATTGATGATAATATTTTGAAAATCTGTATCGGTATAGAACTTTATCGTCATGCTATTTTAGTCCACGACGATTTGGTTGATTTGGATGTTAGCAGAAGAGGAGGATCTACATTGCACAAGAAATTTATGAATAGTTATAGTCCTTATGATACCAGATTCGGGGATTCAGTTGCAGTTTTTGCTGGAAACATCATTTATTCTCTAGCTAATCAAGCAATACTCGATTCTAATTTTTCCCCAGATTTAATTAATAATGTCTTAAGACTATCTTCTATAGCTTATTGTGATGTAAACGAGAGCCAAATCCTTGATCTTCTCTTTGAACAAAAGGATGTTTCAGTGGATGAGTGGAATATTATGGCTAGCAAGAGAGCAGCTACACTTTTTAAAGTCACATTACTTACAGGAGCTATCTTGGCAGTTGCTCCTGAAAATGATTTCAAACTTTTGGAAAAAGCAGCGGAAAATTTGGGATATTCCTTTGACATCCAAGACGATATTATAGATAGCTTCGCAAAAAAAGAAGAATACGGTAGATCAACATGTCTTGATATTTCAAAAAACAAGAAACCTCTCCACATTATTTATGCACTAAACTCTGAAGACTTACAAAAAACTGAAGCCCTTAGATGTCTTTTGGGAAAACAATTTCTAAGTTTCGGAGAAAAAGACTTAGCAAAACAATTAATCAAAGAAACTGGTGGTCTAAATAAAGCTAAACAAGTATCAAAACAATACGCAAATCAAGCAAGAAATCTAATATTGCAGACAGAATTATCAGAAGACGTTAAGGAATTCTTTAACAGCTTTATTCATTACATCGAAGAAAGTCTAGAATGGTACAAATAAAAAAACCGGTTTAAAGCTTTATATTTATGATTTACATTCAAGGGTTTAATCTGGTGTCGTGGATGAGCGGTGACCGCGAAATTCAAGGCTGATTCTAATCTATCGTTACCCCAAAAATATAATCCGCTTGAGCTTGAAAATGAAGTTCGTGCATTTTGGGAAAAAAATCAAATTCTTAAAAAAACTTCAGAGTTTAGGCAAAAAAATAATAAAAAAATGTTAGGATATGTTGAGGGACCTCCAACTCTAAATGGAATCCCACATGTAGGTCATGCCAGAGGCAGGGTAATAAAAGATTTTCATTATCGCCTTAAAATAATGCAAAACTATTACATTTCTTTTTGGGCTGGTTGGGATACCCAAGGTTTACCCGTAGAATTAGAAGTAGAAAAAACTCTGGGAGCAAAAAATAAAAAAGAATTAATTGAGCGGGTAGGCGAAGAACGATTTGTTGAAGAATGCAAGAAAAGCATTATGAAATATCATCAACTTTGGGTTGATGCTGATACAATGCTTGGTATGTTTATCGATCAAGATAAAGCATATTTCACTCATCAAGACCGATATATTGAGAGAGAATGGAAATATCTCAAACGTGCATGGGAGCAAAACATGCTAGGAGAAGGACATTATGTAGTAGCTTACTGTCCTCACTGCCAAACATCTCTCAGCAATGCCGAAGTAGGACTCGGATATAAAGAAGTAGAAGACCCTTCAATGCATTTCAAGTTCCAAATAAAGGGAAAAGAAAATGAATATTTCATAATTTGGACAACTATGCCTTTCACTCTAATTACAGATCTAATTATTGGAGTAAATCCAAAAGAAGATTATTCCAAAGTAAAAGTTGGAAATGAAACATGGATTCTCGCCAACGAACGAATCGAGCCAATCATGCAAAAACTCGAAATAGAACATTACCAAATTCTAAAATCAATTAAAGGAAAAGATCTTGTCGGTACAAAATATGAGTATCCTTTTAACGATTTGATCCCTAAACAGAAAGAACTTGATCAACATTCTCTAATTCATACTGTTGTAGCAGAAGATTTTGTCGATGTTTCTACAGCAACAGGGATAGTTCATCTTGCCCCTGCAAATGGTGAAGATGACTATTCAGCAGCTCAAAAAAGAAATCTACCAATGTTTGCACCTTTCGACGAACAGGCAATCTTTACAGAGGAAGCAGGAAAATTCAAAGGTTTTTTCGTTAGAAAAACTGACAATATGGTGGTTGAAGAACTCCAAAAAAGAGGGCTCCTACTCAAAATCGGTAAAGTTAAACATGAATATCCAACGTGTTGGCGTTCTCACCACAAATTGATATGGTTAGCTCGGCGAGAATATTTCATCTGGACAAATAAAATAAATAATAAAGTGATGGAAGCTGCACAAAAAGTAAAATACTTCTATGACAGTCCAAAAAACCGATTTCTCGCTTTCCTTAAAGAGGGAAAACCATGGTGCATATCTAGAGATCGAGTATGGGGTTCACCATTGCCTATCTGGGTTTGTGAAAATTGTGGCAAAAAAACTCTGGTTTCCAGCAAACAAGAGATACGTGAAAAAGCATTTGAACTTCCAAGCCATGATTTCGAACTCCATAAACCTTGGATAGATCGTATCATGCTGAAATGTGAAAATTGTGGAGGTAGAATGGTTAGAGAATCTTTCGTTTTGGATGTTTGGCACAATAGTGGAGCATCACCCTATGCGAGATTCACAGATCAAGAATTCGATCAGTTGGTCCCAACAAACTTTCTAACTGAAGCAGTTGATCAAACTAGAGGTTGGGCTAATTCGCTTCTACTTGAACATATAATTTTCACCGGAAATCCAGAAGCTCCTTATGAAGAATTCCTATTTCAGGGATTTGTTCTAGATGCAAAAGGCCGAAAAATGAGTAAAAGTCTAGGAAATGTTTTAGAAATCAACAAATTGTTACATGAACGCTCAGCAGATATAACGAGATTCTATTTTTTGTGGAAATGCTCACCAATTGATTCGATGAATTTTGATCCCAAAGAATTGAAGGGACGACCCTATCAAGTTTTGAGCACTCTTTATTATCTTCATAACTTCTTTATGCAAAACTCAGAATATGACAATTTTTCTCCAAAAATCCACACACTAGATTGGGCAAAAAAAGAAAATTTGCTCTATCCCCCAGATATGTGGCTCTTATCTAAGTTACAAGGATTAATCAGAGATTTCACTGAAAAGGCAGAAGAATGTGAGTTCAATTTTGCGTTATCCGAATTAGAAGATTTCATAGTGAATATTTTTAGCCGTGAATATGTTCCTATGATTAGAAAAGATCTTTGGAGTGATGATCCGGATACACTAGATCGCCGACTAGCTGTCTACGCAACTCTTTGGAACACTTTAAAAGTACTTGTTTTATTATCCAATCCAACCACACCTTATCTTAGCGAAGCACTGTATCAAACAATCTTCAAAAAATTGGATGATTCACTACCTGAAACTGTAAATCTGGAAAATTGGCCTGAACCAGATAAAAAACTGGAAGAACCCACACTAGAAGCTGAATTCGATATACTTTTACAAACTCTTCCTATTTTGTATACTGCGAGACAGAATTCTCAATTAAAACGACGATGGCCACTAGCAAAAGCGATTGTAATAGCACCTAAAACTATTCAAACAGCTCTACGTAAATTGGAATCCCTATTTTTGGAATTAAGTAACATAAAAACTATTGAATATTCTGATAAATTACCAGATTTTAATCCTGAAAAGTGGACGATAGCTTCTGAAGGTGAAATACACATCTTACTTGATAAAAAACGAAATGATTCTCTCGAAGGAGAAGGTCTTATGCGTGATTTAGCTCGAAGAGTTCAAGCGCTCAGGAAAGATTTAGGTTTTTCACCAACTGATATAGTTAGCGCTGTTTATATTGCAGAGCTTGAAAATAGAGACATAAATCTTTTAGAACCTTATATCCACGAAATGGAAGAGCTTGTTCGTGCCAAAAAAATTCACGTAACCAAGGACCTAATTGATATAGAAGCTGATTGGCATGAAAACAAACTAGATAAAAAGAAAGTATTTGTAGCAGTTTTATAGAATCGATATAATTCCAAGTTTTACCTATTTTATATAATAAACAAAAATATTATTTCACTTCGGAGAAATTTTATGCCTGATATAATCAAGTTCGGTGTTTTTCTACCATTTTATGCTTTTAGAAGTAAAAACGATTCACCCATTTTTAATCAACTTGAAGATGTAGTACAGACCTGCGAAAAGCTTGGATTCTCTTCAATTTGGTTGGATGACCATTTAATGTTAAACGGAAAACCAATTCTCGAATGCTGGACAACTATTTCTGCTCTTTCAAAAGTAACTAAAAAAATAAGGTTAGGAACAATGGTCACTTGTAACTCATTTAGAAATCCAGCTTTACTTGCCAAAATGAGTTCAACAGTTGATAACATATCCAATGGGAGACTAGAACTAGGTATCGGAGCAGGAATTCAAAAACAGGAACATCGAGCATATGGTTTCCCTTTTAGCTCATCAAAAAATAGAATAAAACATTTAGATGAAGCAATTTGGATTATAAAAAAACTTTGGACCCAAAAGAATGTGTGTTTCAAAGGTAGATATTACAAAATTACGAATGCTTATTGTGAACCAAAACCCATTCAAAAACCTCATCCCCCATTAACAATCGGTGGGGGAGGAGAACAATTGATGCTAAGATTAACTGCAAAGTACGCAGATCGATATGATTGGGGTTATCTGCCTTCTCCAGAATTATATCGTCGTAAACTTGTGATTCTAAGAAATTATTGTAAAACCATTGGAAGAGATTTTAATGAAATTGAAAAATCATGTTGGCCTATAGGTCAAATTTTCATTGGAAATGAACGAAAAAATCTAGAAGAAAATGCTTCTCAATTAGATTCAAAAGAAATTTTTACAAACAACGTTATGCAAGAAAATTTTGTTTATACTCCTGAAGATTTCTTAAACCAAATTCGATATTACATTAATTTGGGTGTAACATATTTCATGTTGTTTTTCTCTGACGTTTCAAAATTTGATGGATTACATCTTTTTGCAAAAAAAGTTATTAATAAAATATAATAGAACTTTTTGAATCATTTTTAAATTTAAATTGAAAACTTAGAACGGCATTCCCATAGGAACAACAGACAGGATAAAAACAACAACTAAACCAATTGCACCAATTTTTCTTTTCAACGTCAGTTTAGAAACATCATCTAGAGGACCGGGATGTTTAGCAGCGGAAAAAAAGAGAGCTACTATTGCCATTGGCCACCATATAATAGCTAAGAGTATTATTCCAGCGTACGAAACGATTTGATGCTGCTTGCTATTCATCAAACTTCGAGCTACATGTCCACCATCAAACATGCCGGATGGTACTAAATTCAGCATCGTGACAATCATGCCAACCCAACCTGCAAAGGCAACTGGGTGCTGGGTTATGACTCCACTTGTACTTGGAGGAAAAAACTGAAAAATCCACCTGTAAATAAGGGGATACACCTCATTTATCGGAATCATATTAATACTAGGATCTGGAGGAACTACGACCGATATTTGTACTCCTATAATTGTTACAATTACTGATATAATAAAACCCGTTATTGGTCCAGTAAAACCAATATCAAATAAAGCATCTTTGTTTGGTGGAAGAGATTTCTGTTGAATTAATGCTCCAAAAGTTCCAATAGGTGGAAGACCGGGAATAAAATAGGGATAAGTTGCCTCAACATCATGTTTGTCAGCTAATAATTTATGACCCATTTCATGTGAACCTAATATAGCCATTATGGCTGCAGTGAAAAGGAAAGCATCTATTATGTTAATCGAGTAAAGATATCCTGACGTGAACACCGTTCCAAGAGTAACTAAAAATAGGATGATATTCAAAGTATTTTTGTTTGGTTTAATAGCTGGTTTAGGTACCACTCTAAGAAGAACTTTTTTTCCTTCTTTTCGAAGAATAGGAAGAACATTAAGAGATTCTAGATTTTGATGCAATCTAAGGAAAGCCTGTTTTGACTTATCAGTATATTCTACATAGAATGTAGGGATGTTATGTTCAAGGAGACTTTCATTAACTTCAAATTCTAATTCAACCATGTTTTGGATTTTTTCAAAAGGTGGGATTTCAATAGACTCTGAAATATAATCATCTGAAGACGCACAACACATGGTTACCTAGTATCCCACACTTGCGGAGATATTAGAATGTTATGTCGATTATTATTTTGTTATTTGCTTATATTTTGTGTAAATATTATGCAGAATTTAGAAAAGTAATATGGTAATAGTTATTAGCCGATGACTATTTACCCTCTTGACTTACAAAATATGTAAGATTGATAGTAAACTAGTAATTTGATGCGCGTATTATGAAGGTGGAAAAAATTAGCGAAAAAATTTCTGGTGTAGAATATGTGGAACGCATTAACTATAATCTTTTAAAATTGAAAGAAAAGAACTTGCTTCCTTTATATGAAGATCTAAGAAATGCTGACTGCATTGTTTGTGGTGGTTCAGGTCGATCTTTACATTCTTTGAATATAGCTATGAGTCAAATGGCTATGATGAAAAAACCTAAGGTTGTAATTACTAGAGAAGATGTTGGTTTTCCTGGTAGAGGAATGTTGGATGCTGCTTCTAAGCTTGAAAAGAGACACAAAAAAGTTGTTCTTCTAATTAATTCTGGAAGTGGAGAATCCGATGATCCCATTCATCTTGCTGAAGAATTGGAAAAATATTTGAAAAAAACTGAAAGTAAAAAGTTTACGATGGGTCTAATAACTTCTAATTCTAATTCTTCACTTGCGAAAATTGTTCAAATGTATGGTAATGTAATTACAGTAGCTGGAAGAGAAAAGAAACAATTACCTTCTTCTGACGCATATAGCGAAACTGGAATTATGGGTGACCTTTTTGAGTTAGGTAGTTTGTTTTTGCTTCAAATGATCACTGAAGCTTTATCTGAAAACAGCACAGTAGATAGAGTACTCCAACTGATAGCTGAAGAAGCACCTTATTTAAAATCTATAACAGAAAGTGCAATCCATTCAAAAGCTACAGCTTCGACTTTAGATATCCTTGAAAGAAGAAGTGACGTCTTTTTAGGTGGTAGAGGAACAGCTGAAATAGTAGCTAAAATGACTGCTGTTCGATTATTTCATATAAAGAAATTTTTAGGAGACAATGTTTACATAGCCAGAGGTGTAAATACTCCTCATCCAAGATCTGGAGACCTTGAGATTCTTATATCATATTCTGGAAGAACAAAGCCTGTTGTAGGTTGGTGCAACCGCTTTAGGGGGTTAGGGGGATTTGTTTATTCAATTATTGGACGAGAAGGAACAGCACTTGACCTAAACTCTGATATGAAAATTTTACTGGAAGAAGCAGTTGAACCTGGAAAACCACGGAGATTTTATATGCGAGCTGCTTATGTTTTGAGTTGCCTTCCGATCCTATTGACAGCAAAGCTAAATGTGAAAGGTCTAAGTCTGCCAGAATATATCCTAAATTGGTACCATAACATAATTGAATAATTCAGTCCTTATCAAAAGTTAAAGGTGTAAAATTCAAATAAATTTCTATATTTTTTCTAGAATGCTTCCCTTATGTGCTGACTGAACTAATTGAGAATATCGGACTAAGTAACCTTTAGTAATGTTAGGCTCTCTTGGCGTCCATGCTTCTTTCCTTTTAACAAGTTCTTTTTCACTCAATTTAACGTTAAGTTTTCTTTTAGGGACATCTATTTCTATGAAATCGTTTTCTTTCAATAAAGCAATTGGTCCCCCAACGGCAGCTTCAGGAGAAACATGACCAATACATGGTCCTCTAGTGGCTCCAGAGAATCTTCCATCTGTAATTAATGCAACAGATTCACTTAGTCCCATTCCAGCTATTGCTGCTGTAGGAGAAAGCATTTCTCTCATTCCTGGTCCTCCTTTGGGTCCTTCATATCTTATAACAACAACATCTCCTTTGCAAATTTTTTGTTCTATTATTGCTTTCATTGCTTCCTCTTCAGAATCAAACACTTTAGCAGGACCATTATGCACCATCATATTCGTTGATATGCCTGCAGCCTTAACCACTCCTCCTTCAGGAGCTAAATTTCCTTTCAGAACAGCTATTCCCCCTTCAGAATGAACAGGATTATCCAATGAACGGATAACTTCAGGATTAAGAACGTCTGAATTCTTGATATTTTCTTCAATATTTTTTCCAGTTACTGTGATAGAATTCAGATCTAGCAAATCTTTTAGCACTTTCATTACTGCAGGAATTCCTCCAGCTTCATCCAAATCTTTCATATCATATGGTCCACTTGGAATCATGCTGCAAATATGAGGAACACGTTTACTTATCTCATCGAATAAAGATAAAGGCAAATCAATTCCAGCCTCATTTGCAATTGCTGTAACATGAAGTACTGTATTGGTTGATCCTCCAAGAGCCATATCAACCATGATCGCATTTTCAAAAGCTTTCATAGACAAAATGTCTAGAGGTTTCAATTCTTCATTGACTAATCCAACAATTCTTTCTCCGGTTGCTTTTGCGATTCGCAAACGTTTAGAACTAACAGCTAATGGAGTAGCGCATCCAGTTAAAGACATTCCTAGAGCTTCAGTTACACATGCCATAGTGTTTGCAGTAAATAGTCCATTACATGATCCGCAGCTAGGACAAGCTACATCTTCAAGACACTTTAGTTCTTCTTCATCCATTTTACCTGCAGAAACTTTTCCTATTGCCTCAAACATTGAATCAGTCCCAACTTTCTTCCCTTTATAAATACCTGAGAGCATCGGACCCCCTGTCACCATTATAGCTGGAATATTCAATCTAGCAGCTGCCATAAGCATTCCAGGAGTAATTTTATCACATGTACTGATGAGAACTATTCCATCAAATCTATGAGCTTGGACCATAACTTCAACAGAATCAGCGATCAATTCTCGAGATGGCAAAGAATACCGCATTCCATTATGACCCATCGCAATTCCATCACAGATGCCTATTGTATTAAATTCGAATGGAACACCACCAGCTGTATATATTCCCTCTTTTACCGCTGTCGCGATCTGGTCTAGATGCATATGCCCAGGAATTACATTAGTGAAACTGTTAACCACACCAATGAATGGTTTTTTCATATCCATGTCTGTAATTCCAAGCGCTTTTAACAAAGCACGATGTGGGGCTCGTTGAACTCCAACTTTAATAGCATCACTTCTCAATTTTGAAACCCTCTACAAATTGAATAAATCTTTAGGTTCTGTTAAGTCTTTTGACAATAATTTTTCTTTTTATTTGCATTTATCTTAAAATGCCAAAAATCATTATAACCTGAAGTAATAAAAAATATACTAACTATGTAATGTTTGTAATGTTCGAAACAAAACTGGTGTCTATTTTGTTTTCTGAGAAAATTAAAAAAATAAAATATGACAGAGAAAGTGGAGCTAACCAACTCACCTTAAATGCTCTAAATTTGCTCCAATCTTTTTCTAGAAAAAGTAAAAATGGGACAAGCCAAAGTTTTGTTAAAGATTTTAGTGAATTTGGATATAAAATTTTTAAGATTAGACCTAACATCGCTCCAATTCAAAATTTAATTTCACAAATCGTCTATGAGGTAAACAATTTAGAAGACGATGATATGAACTCCATTCGAAACTATATTATATCTCGAATTGAAGAGCTTTCTAAATTATCTCAATTAGCTGTTAAAAAATCAGCTAAATTTGCATCCGCATTGATCCATAATTCAGATAATGTGGCAACTTGCAGCTATAGTTCAACAATTCTTGAAACTTTAAAAACAGCAGCCCAAGAAGAAAAAATTTTCAAAGTTCTTGTTGCAGAATCAAAAAGTCCTGATGGAAAGTTTAGCTATGGTAGAATTTTGGCAAGTTTTCTAAAATCATTAAAAATCGAAGTAGACGTTTTCTTAGATGAAATGATTTACAAAAACATACCGAAAGCTAATTGTGTTCTAGTCGGAGCCGATAGTATATTTTGGGATAAATCTATTATAAACGGAAATCCAACTTATGGAGTTGCTATTGAAGCAGATGAAAATAATATTCCTTTTTATTCGGTATGTGAAACTACAAAAGTTAATACTTTACATTTTATGGGTAATAATGTTGAGATCGGAGAAGGATTTGATCTCATACCTGCAAATCTAATAACTGAACTTGTGACAGAAATAGGGACTCTATCTGATGAAAAACTTTGGAAGATAATTAAAGAAAAAACAAAATTTTATCAAATATTCAATGTAACATAATATAAAATGGATTTCTTTGTTTTTATCAGAATTAAAGATCAATCCAAAATCAGTAAAATCGTTTTTATTTTTTAAAGATATCCTGACATACATAATCTAATTTTACATTCAAATTTCAATTTTATTTAATGATATCGAAAAATTTTTATATTAAACCCTAAGTTGTTGAGATGAAACGAGGAATGAATTGTGAGGGATAATTGGGTTCTCGAGGCACAGAAAATGGGGGATCGCTTTATCAACTAGCTTCCCCGAAAAGATAAGAGTTTTTGACACGACCCTTAGAGACGGAGAACAAACCCCTGGAGTTTCTTTAACTCCCGACAATAAACTAAGAATAGCAGAAAGTTTAGACAACCTTGGGGTCGATGCCATGGAGGCTGGTTTTGCTGCAGCTTCTGAAGGTGAATTAGAAGCAATAAAACTCATTGCCAATGCAGGGCTTAGAGCAAAAATTTATAGCATGGCTAGGGGCGTAAAAAGGGATATTGACGCTGTTTTAAAAACTGGTGCAATTGGAGTACATCTTGTTATTCCTTCATCAGATTTACATCTAAAATATAA
>JARRMB010000009.1:0-7716 GCA_037386325.1 Candidatus Bathyarchaeota archaeon | reverse complement strand
TGAAATAACCTCTGAAACTACACAGTATGCAAAAGATAATGGGCTTGAAGTTGAGCTATCAGCAGAAGATGCCACCCGAAGTGATTTAGAATTTCTAACAAGAATGTTTAAGGCTGGTATTAATTCAGGAGCAGATAGGTTATGTCCTTGTGACACAGTTGGGGTTCTAACTCCTGAGAGAACTAGTAAATTATATACAGAATTGAAAAAAAGAATCCCAAATACACCATTAAGTGTTCATTGCCATGATGACTTTGGTTTAGCATTAGCAAATTCTATAATTGCCTTAGAAACTGGAGCAGACCAAGCTCATGTGACAATGAATGGGCTAGGAGAACGGGCGGGAAACGCTTCATTAGAAGAATTAGCTGTTGTCCTAAAAGCACAATATAATGTTAATCTCGGGATTAAAACAGAACTGATTTATGAAACTTCCCGTTTAGTCTCTCGAATAACTGATTTTCCCTTGCAACCTAACAAAGCAATTGTAGGCGAAAATGCTTTCGTGCATGAATCAGGAATGCACACTCATGGAATATTGGCTAATCCATCAACTTATGAACCTTTTAAACCTGAACTTATTGGACGTACAAGAAGAATAGCTTCTGGAAAACATTCTGGTTCAACCGGAATTAGAGCCTCTCTTAATGAGATGGGACTTGAGCCCAACGATGAACAATTAAAAGAAATCTTCTTTCGCGTCAAAAGTATTGGGGATAAAGGAAAACGGGTTTCAGATGCTGATCTGCAAGCAATTGCAGAAGTAGTGATGGATTTACCTAAAGTTCGTCCAATAAAATTGGAAGAAATAACTGTCGTCACAGGAAGCAGAATTACCTCTACAGCTTCAGTTCGATTAAATCTAAATGGAAACATCCTTACTGAAGCTGCCATAGGAGTAGGTCCCGTAGATGCAGCAATCAATGCAATAAAGAAGGCAGTTGGAATTGTCGAGCCTATACAATTAGAAAATTATTCTGTTAAAGCAATTACAGGAGGGACTAATGCTGTAACAGAAGTTGCGGTTAGTCTGAGCAAAGGAGATAGGAAATCGACTGCTGCAGGAGTGAATGAAGATATTGTCATAGCTAGTGTTGAAGCTATGCTTAGTGGAATGAATGTATTAATGAAAAATTATAAGAAAAATAAATCAGAGGAGAAATCTTGAAATGACAAAAATGACTGGAGCAAAGGCTCTGATAGAATCTTTGGAACGAGAAAAAGTTGATATAATCTTTGGGATTTCGGGAGGCGCACTTCTTCCAATCCATGAAGTCTTATGTGATTCTAATATAAGACATATCCTTGCTCGTCACGAACAGGGTGCAGCTCATGCTGCAGATGGTTATGCTAGGGCAAGTGGAAGAGCAGGTGTTTGTATGGCTACCTCTGGTCCTGGAGCAACAAATATTGTTACGGGTTTAGCTAACGCGTATTTGGATTCGTCACCTTTAATTGCTCTTACTGGTCAAGTTAATACTTATTCTCCTAATACATCTTATATGATTGGAAGAGACGCGTTCCAGGAAGCTGATATTATTGGTATCTCAACTCCTATCACTAAGTATAACTGTCAGATCAAAACCGCATCAGAAATTCCGGCAGCTGTAAAAACGACTTTCCATATTGCTACAACAGGTAGGCCAGGACCAGCATTAATTGATATTCCAAAAAACACTCAAACTGGAAAAGCAGAAATGAATTTTTCTGATAATTTAAAGATTAAAGGATATAAACCTAATACTGAACCACATCCAATTCAAGTAAAAAGAGCTGTTAAATTACTTCTGAAAGCAGAACGCCCAATGATTTTAGCAGGGGGTGGAGTGCTACTTTCTAATGCTTCTCCAGAATTGTTACAACTTGCAGAACTCTTATTGATGCCTGTTGCAACGACATTTATGGGAAAAAGCTGTTTTCCAGAAAATCATCCTTTGTCCTTAGGAAATATTGGTATGCATGGAACTAGGTTAGCAAACCTTACAATTTTAGAAGCTGATGTTTTGCTGGCAGTTGGAACAAGATTTCAAGATAGAAGTACTGGAAATCTAGATAGTTTTTGTCCTGATGCTAAGATAATCCATATTGATATAGATGCTGCAGAAATAGGCAAAAACGTTGATGTTGATGTTCCTATCGTAGCGGATGCAAAACCAACTTTAAGGATCATTCACCAAAAATTGGTTTCTAAAATGAAGAAGAGAGAGGATTCTCCTTGGGTTAGTAAAGTAATGGAAGCCAAAGAAGACTATCTAAATTCATTAGATCTAGGTAAATGCGAACTATCCTCTCCCCGACTACTTAAAGAACTTAGAAAATTACTTCCAGAACAAGCAATTGTCGCAACAGAAGTAGGACAAAATCAAATGTGGACAGCTCTACATTTTCAGACGATCAAACCTAGATCTTTTATTAGTTCGGGAGGTTTAGGGACTATGGGTTTCGGTTTTCCTGCTGCTATTGGTGCGAAAGTTGCATGTCCATCTTGTCCTGTTGTAGATATAGCGGGAGATGGAAGTTTTAGAATGACTGAACAGGAACTTGGAACGTCAGTAACTGAGGATATACCAGTAATCGTTGTTGTACTAAATAATTCAATGCTTGGAATGGTAGCTCAATGGCAACGTCTTTTCTACCAAGGAAGATATGCAGGAGTTAAGCTTGGAAGTGTTCCAGATTTTGCCAAATTAGCTCAGGCTTATGGAGCTGAAGGTACTCGAGTTGGATCAATGAAAGAATTCTCTGAAGCTATTAAAAAAGCATTGAAAACAGAAGTTACTACTGTAATTGATGTTCCAATTTGTCCTGAAGATGATGTATGGCCTATGGTTCCTCCGGGTAAGGGATTAAAAGATACAATAATGGGGATGTAATCTATGTCAAAAGAACATAATCATATTATTTCTACAATAGTTGAACACAAACCAGGAGTTCTCTATACTGTTTCAAATCTTTTTAGACGAAGAGGATTTAATATCGATAACATTTCAGTTGGACCTGCAGAAGAAATAGGTTTGGCAAGAATGACAATAATGGTGAGAGGAGACGACAGAACCATTGAGCAAGTTGTGAAACAGTTAAACAAGCTTATTGATGTGGTCAAAGTAACTAGATTAAACCCAGAAAGTATAGTGACCAGAGAATTGGCATTAATCAAAGTTAATGCTACAAATACAAAAGCTCGATCAGATATAATCAATTATGCGGATATTTTTAGAGCAAGGGTTGTGGACGTTTCTTCTGAATCGTTAATGATGGAGTTGACTGGAACATCTGATAAAATTGATGCTTTCATCAATCTAATGAAACCATTTGGAGTCAAAGAAGTAGCTAGAACCGGAATAACTGCTCTTTCTAGAGGAGCTAAATCAGTAAAAATAGATGATTAACCAAGTTTTTAATGAATAAAGATTAATTTTTAAATCAATAGGATTTATAATTAACTCTAGTGAATACTAAATCTATTAAGAGGAATAATTATGGTAGAATTAGATTTTGGTGGCGTGAAGGAAACTGTAATAACCAGAGCCGAATTTCCTGTAGATAAAGCAAAAAATTTTCTAAAAGACGAAACAATTGCTACACTCGGATATGGTATTCAAGGAAGAGCCCAATCTCTTAACATGAGAGATAATGGGATTAAAGTTATAGTAGGGCAAAGTAAAAAATTCCCTAAAAATTATGAAATGGCGTTAAATGATGGCTGGATTCCAGGAGAAACATTATTTTCTTTAGAGGAAGCCGCGGAACGAGGAACTATTAAACAATATCTTCTGACTGATGCTGCACAAAAAGAACTTTGGCCAAAAATTAAGACCACCTTTAAACAAGGTGACGCATTATATTTTTCTCATGGATTTTCAATAGTCTATAAAGATATAACAGGAGTAATTCCAGCAAAGAACATTGATGTTATTTTAGTTGCACCAAAAGGATCGGGAACTTCAGTAAGAAGAAATTTCTTAGCAGGTAGTGGAATCAATAGTAGTTTTGCCGTATATCAAGATTACAGTGGCAAAGCAGAAGATAGAGTAAAAGCAATTGGAATAGCGATTGGTTCTGGTTATTTATTCCCTACTACATTTGAAAAAGAGGTATATAGCGATTTAACAGGAGAACGAGGTGTCTTAATGGGAGCACTTGCAGGAATCATGGAAGCACAATATAATTGTCTTAGAGAAAATGGTCATAGTCCAAGTGAAGCTTTCAATGAAACTGTAGAAGAATTAACTCAAAGTTTAATCAGGTTAGTTGATCAAAATGGGATGGATTGGATGTATAATAATTGTAGTGAAACCGCAAGAATAGGTGCGTTAAGATGGAAAGAAAGATTCCGGAATTCTGCAAAACCACTTTTTGATTGTCTTTACGAATTAGTATCTTCAGGAGAAGAAGTAAAGATTGTTTTAGAAAAAAGTTCAGAATCTGATTATGCAAAAAATTGGCCCAGGAATGTGAAGCTATCGGAAATTCAGAAATGTGGAGAGCAGGAAGAACGGTAAGATCATTAAGACCAAAAGAACAATAACTAAAAGAATAAATTAACAAAAAGTCAATCGATAGGTAACTTATTTTATATTAGAAATTAAGTTACCACTCAAATTTTTCTATTTTTCAATAGGATAGTTTGATATTATTTCTCTTAATATTCTGAATTTAGTAATATAGAACATTGTAGAAGATGCTATTTATAGAAAAATAAACACGTATAATGTATGCTTGTGGGTTAAGTTACAATTTTGTTCAAAAATATTTAGAACTCCTCTTAGAAACTGGTCTACTTGAAATTGGATCATCATATTATACAACGGAAAAAGGATTGGGTTTCCTTCGTAACTATCAAAAAATTGACCTACTACTTAATACAACATGTTGATTAGTGCTTATTCTTCTATTAAGGAAAAGTTTTAGTTTCTCTTCTAAGAACTTTGAATTATGATAACTGAAATTTTTACAGATCAAGAACGCCAAATTTTGGAATCTTATCTAATTAATTCTAAGGTCGATAAAAACACCCTCGATAAACTTCTTGAAAAGTTAAAAAAACTTTAACTCCCAGAAAAATAAATTTTTTCGACTAATTTTATTTCAAAATTCAATTAGTTTATTTTCTATTTATAGCAGTCCTTCAAGTTTTAACCATTTTTTTGTAGAATCAATTATATTTTTACAATCATTTTGAGTAAAATCGAATTCATCTGTTCCCGATTTGTATTTCATTAAGGCAACTGAATAATTTTGGAGTAATTTCATATTATATTCAAGAATTTCCAAATCATGAAGAGCCTTTGAATTATTTTTTTCCTCATTGATCATCTCAAGTATTTCCATACTAAAAGCTTCCATCGCCTTAGGATCAAACTTTTCTAGTTCATTTTTTCCTTTTTGATATATCTCAGCAACTTTCCTTTTGAAATCCATTGATAGTGTTGGCATAATAGAACCTCTAATGTTAATAAATGAATTAGCTTCTAGTTTCTTATAATTTATTCCTTAGAAATTTTATAGGATAATAAATTCTAATGATTATTTTACAAAAAGCGGAAGGTTAATTTTCTTCCTTTTGAGTAATCTCGCTTACTCCTTGGAAATTGACTGATTTGCAAATTTCTAAGTAAAAAGAGGCGCCTATTACAGATGTTAATTCGAGAAGTAATCTTGGAAAACTTCATGTCATATGAATATGCTAGGATTCCCTTTAGAAAAGGTGTCAATGTAGTCTGTGGTCCAAATGGATCAGGCAAATCTTCAATTCTTCTTGGAATCTCAGTGGCACTTGGGCAATCATCTACTGAACGTTCAAAAAGATTAAGTGATTTAATTAGATATGGAAAAGAAGAAGCAAGAGTCACATTAGTGCTAGATAACTCTATTCGAGATGGACAAAGACCAGTTCGTAAAATAAAGAAGGATCAAATATTTTTAACAAGAAATCTTAGAAAAGATGGAAAATATTGGTTTGAACTTGAAAATACTGCTGCAAATAAAATAGAGGTTAATCGTCTTCTATCCAAGTTTGAAGTTGATCCTGAAAATATGCTGATAATTATGCATCAAAACATGGTTAACCAATTTAGTGTAATATCTGCCCAAGAGAAACTGCAGATGGTTGAGGAGGTAGTTGGTTTTGAATCATATCGAAAAAATGTATCTTCTGCCCGAAAGAAATTAAGCCGTTTATTGAGTCAAGGAGATTCTGTTGAAAAACTTCTTCAATCAGCAGAGCAGACTCTATTTTATTGGCGGGAACAGTATGATCGATATCAGCAGAAAAAGCAACTTATTATAAAAAGACGGTTTTTAGAACGAGAATTAGCTTGGGCTGAAGTAGTTAAACGGGAAAGAATCATTTCAAAATTAAAAGATCAATATCAAGATCATCAAGACAAAATCAAAAAAATCGATACGCAAATTGAGACCATAAATACAAAAATTGTTGAATTTCAAAATAACCTCAATGATTTAAGAATCACTTTACAAAATCTCTTTGAAGACAGAATAATTTTGGAGCGCAAACTCGCAAAATTGGAGTTAACATTCTCTACAGTAAATCGATTTATTAAAGAAACTCAATCTTTGACAGAAAATCATCGCGAAGGAATGGAAGTTCTATTTGATAACATTATTCATTCTAAATTAACGATTAATGGAAAAACAGTCTCTGATCTAAATCTACACTTAAACGAAATCATTGCAAATTTTGAATCTTTAGAAGATGAATTGACGCTACAGTTTAAAGATAAATATGAAATTTTTAAAAATACTTTGGAAAGTTTCAGTGAACAACTAAGAATATTAAATCTTGGAATTTCTGAGGTTAAGGAAAAATTGAGTTCTTTTAATAATCAAGAACAAAACATTATAGATGACTTAATTGACAACAAAATCAATCTAGCATTGTTGCGTTACCAAAAAGAGCAATTCAGTAAAACTGCAAATGTTCTCGATAAGGAACTTAAGAATTCTTTGGTTTATCTGAAAGAATATGTTGATCAAGCCAAAACTATGGGAAACAGAATTGTCCCTACGACAGGCACAATAGAAATTCTTGAAGAACTTAGAGTAACCGATGGTCATTTGAATGCTATGACCGACGTTTCGGGGGATATTGAACGTATGTATGAATCATATTCAAAATTATATTTGGAACTAAAAGAGAAAGCTCGTTTGGTTGCTGAAAACCGCGAAAAGGCATTAGAAGAAGTGAAATCTAGGACTGAGGCATGGAGAACTGTTATGAATCAACTTCTTGACAGGATAAATCTCAAATACAAAAAAATTCTTGCAGAGGCTTATGCTGTTGGTGAAGTTAAGCTAACTAATGAAGAAGATATTGAAGTTGCTGGTCTAGAGATTAATGTAGGATTCAAAGGAGGAAAACCAGTTCCTTTAAATGCTTATACTCAGAGTGGGGGAGAAAGAAGTACTGCAACTGTCACTTTTCTTTTGGCTTTGCAACAATTTGTTCATTCCCCATTTAGAGCAGTTGATGAATATGATGTTCATATGGATCCTAAAAACAGGGAAATAATAGCTAATCTAATTGTATCCTCTGTAACGAATTTGAATTCCCAATACTTGGCAATAACTCCTAGTCAACTTACTTTTACTGGAAAAGATGTTCATTTAATTACAGTTCAGAATGTTGAAGGGACTTCATTGATTCGAGAGGTAGCATAATTGACTAAAAACGAAAAGAAACACAACGGTGAACGT
>JARRMB010000008.1:0-71324 GCA_037386325.1 Candidatus Bathyarchaeota archaeon | reverse complement strand
CGACTTTCCCTGTAAATAATAAAAAACATGTCTCTTTCGTAAAGATACTGACAAATTTCATTAAGCTTTTCTTCATTGTATGTTATTCCTGTACTGCCTATAACAAAGGTATTCGTATACGAACTGACTTCATCAATGCACGATTTAATTTCCTCTAAATCAGCATACGCCACATCAACACCTACAAATAAATCAACCTCGGAATCAACAGATTTAACCGGAGTAATCTGTAATACTGAAATCTGAAATAAAATAAGAATAACCAATACAATAGTAACTGATCTGTACGTAAAATATTTTTCAAATTTTCTAGATGAAATATTGATCATTACCAAATATCTATTTTAGCTAATAAAAAAGATTACCAGTTTTTCAATCCAAAAATATTAGGTAAAATATATGGAATCCTTGCTAAATATCAAAATTTTCCACTTCATTACTTTTTTGTTCTTTTGAAACTGTTTTCATTCTTTTTTGCCTTACAAAAATTATTATTACCAAAACAACAATTACAATAACTCCTATTCCAATTAAAATTACTAATGGATCAATGGATCCGCTTGTCTCAATGAATTCTTCTTCTTTTACTTCTGCTTGTTCAATATAATTAGAAGCACTTTGCAATAATGAAATTGCATAATCCCAATTACTACTATCTGCCGAAGAAATTGCCTGAGAATAGGCATTTTGGGCTTGCCCTAATAATGACTGAGCTTCAGAACTTCGATAGTTTTCAGCAACAGCTTCACTAATTTTATTTGAGATAGTAGTTTTCAAATTGTTATATGTTATTTCTGCTGAATTTTGAACTATCAAATTAAATGTTGGAGAATTCCACGAGAAATCTTCTCCTCCTTCTAATCCATCGATACCGACAAAGTAATTATGTGAGCCTAAACTGGTATCTGCTGGTATATCTACAGCTATCGAATTAAAAGTGTAAGACTCGTAACTCGGAATTACTACTGGGTCATTAGATAGATTGTTACCTACGAATTGGTCAGTTTCCATCCAATCGAAATGAAGACCCACTAAATAGATTTGCAGTTCTTGCGGAGAATTGTTTACAAAGAAAATTGTGACAGTTTCGATGCTTCCTTGATTAATGGGTTCAGTTAACCAAAATGCAGTTGCTGTTGCTTCATTTTCTTCGAGAGCAATAGTTGGGCCAATTAAAAAAGCAGGTAATTCAAGAAAAAATTGATCATATATTTTATGATCGAGAAATAAATGCTCTATATTTTTTTCATCCAATTGCAAATAACCAAGTTGAAATCATTTTTTTCAAATATTAGTAGTGAATTCAATGGTTAAATGGTTTAACTGCTATGTCTTGTGCGTTCTTTCCATTTCGTTTGCCGTGATTTAGAGCGGGTTACAATTTTAACTACATCTTTATGACGTAAATTGTAACTTTTAGGTAACCAAACTCCTGTTTTAGCATCAACTGCAATAACATAATCGTTGGCTACCCTCGTGTGAATATTTTGAGCAAGATCAACTGGGGTGGAACCATCAGGTAACAAATATACATCTGGTAATACATTTCCGTGATGGTCCATGTATCTCGTTTCATCACTAACTGGAAAAATCATATTATTTCTTAACAGCTTAAAAACAACTATATTTAGAGCCTGTTGAATACCTGTTCTAATCCATTTTGCCATAACCCTTCGTTCAATATAATTTAATGCCCCCTGCTGTTCTGTCGTTAAATTAACATTTTCTTTTATTCTAAACAGCTCTTGACCCGGAGTATAATCTAGTAAACCCTTTTTTTCAGCTCTTCTTAACGCTAATTCTGCTTCTGCACTACAGGTTGCAACAAATCCTCGGCCATAATATTTATTCAAAATTTCCAAATTATTTTCAGACGTAAGGATATCCATCTTATTTGCTAAAATTAAAGTAGGTTTAACTATGGGGAGTAAACAACTTACAAACCTTATGACCTGATCAAGACTCCATCCAACAAAAGGTATATCTTTTAATCCAGACTTCTCTAAAGCCTCTGAAACTTGTTTGGCGCTAACCTTTATCCCTGAGATAATCTTTGTAATCGCTTCAGTCAAAGATGTAGATGACTCTTCTCGAATTATTGCATCTCTGTTATTTTCAATAATTTCAGCTATCCATCTTTCAATTTCATTCTCTACATCTAATGCATCTTGTAATGGATTCCCAGAACCAGGAGTGGTTATTCTTCCTTCTGAATCAATTGATCCTGATGCATCAACAACATGTATTAGAGCGTCAGCTTGCCCAATAACACTAAGAAATCGATTTCCTAATCCTCTGCCCCTCCAAGCATCTTTTAACAATCCGGGTACATCAATTAATCTAATTGGAACATAACGCCAACCCTCTATGCATGTAGAATTTTGTGGATTATCAATTAACCCTAACTCTTTGCATACACAAATATCACAACAGTATGCTGTACCAATATTTGGTTCCTTTGTAGTAAACGGAAAATTAGAAATTTTTGCATTAAGAAGAGTTGCAGCATTAAAAAAAGTAGTTTTACCCGTATTTGTTTTCCCAATTAAACCTATAGTTAACAAGGAAAATCACTCGAATAAAATATTATCTTTAAAAAGATATAATGATTGTCATAAAAAACTGAATGCACATTAATTGATCATTCTAAAGATTATATTTTTTTAAACGATGTAATATTTATCCAATAGATTTCTTTTGTTTATTAAATTGAATTGTTTAAACAGAAAATCAAATTTTGTTTCAATTTCGTTCGCAATTAAATCTCGCTTCTGTTGGGATAATCCCATAATTTCTTTTTTGAAAGGTCCAAGAGCTTTTTTTCTTGTCTTGTAAATAAACTGTTCCTCAGTTTGTCCTTCTTTTCGTTCATTTGAAAGATTAACTTTTATCCATTCATAAATTCTCTTTTTAAGATTAACCGGAAAATGTTCTGATTCATAAATCATGTTCTGAAATTGTGTAGCTAAATGTACCTCAGCTGTTTCGCATTCAACAAATTTATGAAAAGCTTCAGGAGGCAAAGTTGATGCTCCATGCTGAACAGCTCCAGCCATTCCATAATCGTTACGGGCTATTTCAGAAAGCGTTTTTAGAGTATCAAAATCAAGATTAATCTTTGCAATTGAACCATCTGGAAGTACAAGACCACCATGGGTTGTCCCTGTTTGAACCGAAATCTTACTGATTCCTATTAAATTTTTGTCAAGCTTTTCTTTGAGACCAGCCATAAATGCATGTAAATCATCAGGAGTCGAATTCTGGGTGCCAATTTCACCGATTTCTCCACCGATAGAAATTGTAACTTCTTCTGGTTCAATACTTCGAATAAATTTAGTTAGCTTTGAACAAACTTCATAATTTAGACGTTGTTGTTCTTTTAGATTGGATTTGGAAATATCAACAAGCGTTGAAGAATCAATATCTATGTTGTAGAAACCTGATGAAATTGCATCATTAATTAAAGTTTTCAAGTTCTCAATTTCTTTATTAGGATTTTCTTTGAACTTATCAACTTTAACCTGAAAATGGTCTCCCTGAATAAATACTGGACCAGTGTAACCTTCTTTTATGGCTGCTGCTAAAACCATGCTTGCATATTCAATTGGTGCTTGATCAGTATAACCAATCTCAGATCTTGCAATCTCAAAAACAAAAGCCCCAGAATTATTTTTTTGGGCAACTCTAAAAATTGCACGAGCCAGATCATAAGTCAAACTTCTAATGTTAATAGCTGGGACCGTAAAACCACTAAATTCACCTCTGCCGCGAGCCATATAAAATTCATAAATACTTGCTGGATAAATTCCCTTTCTTTCTGCAATATTACGAATTTTTTTAGCTAAACTTTTCTTTTTTGAAAAATCATCATTCATGACTAGCTCGATTACAGATTTATCCAAATCAAAGGAATCGTTAACCATATTCATCCCCCGCATCAAATCATTTCATTATTTACCAAATCTATTATCTATTTTCAATATTAAACAGTACTGTCAATCGTTAATCTGGATCAAAAAATAAACAAATACTAATTCATGCATAGTCTGATCAACATATTATAAGTTTTGGAAAAAGATAGAAACAACAAAAAAACAGACTTGTTTAAGAATTTAAGCTCATTTACATTGACAGGAACTTATTTTTTCTGTTTCTTCTTTTGTATAAGGTATCAAACAAAGTATCTTCATTAAACTTTTTCCAGTATTTCTAAACTGATGTTTTTCATTTGGAGAAATGAAAATTACATCGCCTGCTCGAAACAATCTTTCTTCATCTTCAGCGACTAATAGTCCTTCTCCATCTAAAATGAAGACTTCATGTTCCCAATTATGAATATGAAACGGAGTATAACCACCCTGTTCTATTTCGAACATTCTCATAGCGAAGTTTTCAGCTCCCATTTCTTTAGTTATAAGCCATCTAATTTTTACTTTCGAACTTTCACCTTCAGCGTTTTCTGCTTTAACATTTTTGTAATGAAATATTTTCATTTATTTACCCTAAATTTCATCAGTAAAATTCTAAAATAATAAAGATATCGCAAATAAAACCGAAAAATGGGGAGCAAAATTAAAAAATAATAGTAGCTTTCTCCTTTTCTTATTGTGATTATTATGTCTGGAAATTCATGTAAAAAATGTGGAAATCTAGTACCTTCTGATGCTCAATATTGTCCAAATTGTGGGGCTCCTTTGGATGCTTCTTCTAACGATGTTGATTTGATGGTGGTTACAACTTCTACTATTCCTGGATATGAGATTGTCAGAGCTTTAGGAACTGTTCACGGGATGACAGTTAGAACCAGAGGCGTTGGAGGAAAAATTATGGCTGGAATAGAAGGAATGTTTGGTGGAGAAGTAACATCCTATAGTTCTGAAGCAGAAAAAGCAAGAAAAGAATCAATGCAAAGATTAATTGAAAATGCAAAAAATGTGGGTGCAAATGCAATTGTGAGAACAGATTTTGAAACAAGTGACATACTGAATGGAACTGCGACAATATTTTCTGCCTATGGTACAGCAGTAATAATTAAGCCAAAAAAAGAATAAGTTAGAACTAAAAAAATCGGTATCTTATTTTAAATTCTTTTTTAAAATACATAAGATCCACTCAAAATAATTCATCTTATATCATAGTGTCGTTATTTTTTTATATTGCTGAAATATGAATTATTGATTGGAGAGTTATTCTTATGTCACCAAAAGTTTTGATAATTTATGATACCGTTACAGGTCAAACAGAAAAACTTGCTAAAGCTATTGCTGAAGGAATAAAACAAGTTCAAGATATTACCGTTGACTTGAAAAGAACCGAAGAAGTGACAAATCAAGAAGTAATTGAAGCTGACGGTTATGCTATTGGATCTCCATCACATTTTAGTATAATGTCTGGAAAGATATTATCACTTTTAACCAGACTTTACGTATTTCGTCACGAAATGATAGGTAAACCAATGGCAGTATTCACTACAGGAACAGGTGGACAAGTAATAACATTAGAAAACATAGATAGAATAATTGGTGTATTCAATCCAACATTCATAAAACCTGGAATGGTTATGGAAACAGCCAAAGGACGTTCAAATCCATGGGAAATAGATGAAGCTAGAGCCAAAGCCCTAGGAAAAAAACTTGCCAATGAAGTCAACAAAAAAGCTACAAATGATATATAGCTATTTTATAGTCATACAAAAATTTTAGAACTTTTACTTGTCTGATTTTGTCAAATCAATTTTTATGAAATCTTGAAGACGCTTCCATCTAGGTTTCTTTTCTTCAACTTTCTTAACCTTGAACTTTGTTCCAGCGATTGCACTAGAAATTCTTTCTAAATTTTGAATCTCTATTCTTTGCGCTTCTCTGACCATTGGTCCCATAACCTTGATAAGATTTAAACCTCTATCAGTTACATAGTATGTTTTTTCTTCACTCAAATTCTCTCCTATTAAACCTCTTTCGTAAAGAAAACTTAGATGCTCCATCAGAATTGATTTGCTTAACTCAAGTTCGTAACTGATCTGTTTACATTTCAAAGGACCTTTAGAAGATAAACAACAAAGAATTTCAATAGATATTTGGAGCTTCGATTTATGCAACCTACCTATCACCTTTCAGTATTGTCTTAGAATTGTTATCTATTATATGGATTATGAACCCAAAATCCACCTTCATTTTGTAATTAAAATAATATTTAGATTAAATCTTGGTTTACTCTATTCCTATATTAAGAAGGAAATAGAATCAATAAGAAATAATTGAAATTTGAACTTTTGATGATGTTATATAATTTCTTCTTTTCCGATTCTTTCCTTAGAAGATATAAAACTCATTTTTATTACTCTCAAATATTTATTTATTGAGAAAAAATATAAACTATGTAAATTTCAATTTTAGATGACAATGTTGAGTGGGATAAAAATGTTTTAACACCTTCAAGGTGCAAGAACCGAATCAATCTTCATTTTTTGCGCGTTTGCGCAGAGACTCAAAGTTCTTTAACATTTTTCCCCACATATTTGATACAAAAAACAGAATCTAATATGGTAAATACTGTTTTTAAATTTTGTTCCACAAATAATTACATTCTAAAAGAGTCTGAAAATCTCATTTTGTTTTTTTGAACTTTATTTTTTGCAGTCAATTGTTTCCTGTTTTTTTAACAAAATTGTAAACTTTTTTTGATTGATTTTTAAGAATCGAAAAAATTTTCGATCCTATTTCACTCAAGCCTTCTTTTGTTGCCAGAGTCAGTTTTTCATTTTGATCTGAAGAAATTTTTCCGTTAACTCCATCTATTTGAAAAGTAACCTTTTTTTGTTTTTTAATATGAGTTGCAGTGACTTTGTACATTGGTTTAAAAACCAAAGCTCTCTCAGTGACACTAAATAATTCTTTGTGAATTATCGAAACATCTGTCGGTCGTTTGAAAATCTTTGATTTTAGAATTTCTACCTCTTTTTCTGCTATTAAATCATTAGTTAATTGTTTAGTAACAGCTTCATTAAGAATTTCTTGTTTTTCTTCTTCAAACGGTAAATAAGGAAGTAAATCAAGTCTTACATCGTTCCATTTTTCATCAAAAACCATTCTTTTGCGTTCTTCATGAAAGAAACGTCCAACTCCTTGAAGATTGAGGATCTTGTAGGGGAGATCAACCCGATCGTCTAAGAATTCTGGTTCAAAATTTTTGTTACTAACCTTGAGTTTCTGCATCTCTTCATCGACTTTGATAGAATGACTCCAGTCCTTCGAAAAATTAATACTGTAAATCCCATCGACAACTATGTATGGTTCAAAATATTTGTCAATTGTATTAATTTCAGACTCTTCCGGTTTAGATTTTAAAAAGAGATATTTTGAATAACTCTACGTTCAGCAATCTTTTCTTGCACATTTGCTAATTTAGACAATTGGAACGCCTTGCTGTACATTATTTTTTACAATAATATTCTTTGTGAATCCAAAATTTTTACTTAAAATTCACCAGTTTTTATTAACCATTTTGTTATTGCAAAAATTTTAACAAATAAAATCAATAAATTGTGGAATTCCAATAAAAAATTCTAGAATACTTACTTTTTAATGTAAAATTGGAATCTTCATATACTATATCTAATTTTGTTCCATAATCATTAAGAAGTTTTCTGGAAATGTTCCAAATCTGAAAAGATTTTTCATCAGCTTTCCATAACCCCCAAATAGTATCATCGATCCTACGCATACCATAACCATAGTTTTTAGGTAAAACCAAAACTGAATCTGCAACAACTGGAGAATATTCTGAACCATCTTGAATTTTATTCCAAAATCTTTCTAAAGCTAAAAAATGTTCATCTGTAAGAATTCCATACTCGTTTATTTCCGGATAATTAAAAACAACAAAATATTTAGCTCCATTATTATATGCCAACATCAAATCCTCATACATTTTTTCTCCATCCTCTAAATACGGGGATTCATCAAAAGTCCAAGTTACAATAGTTCCCCATTCTTTATTTTGTAATCTTGCTGCACCTCTAATAAGAGCAATGTCTTGAACTCTGCTATGATTCCAACCAAACTGAGTTAAAACAACATCATACCCCGCTAAATAGTCAAACCAATAAAGCGCATAATCGGAAGTGAAAGCCACAGGAGAACTTAACCTATTCTTTACTGTTATTAATCCTGGCATACTCTGCCAACTATCAACAAAATACTCTGCCATCTCATTGTAGTTATTAGGAATTGGACCCAAGCTTATATTCCACATTTCATCTATTGAGTCAAGCAAACTACCTGCTGGTTCATCAAAAAAATATATTCCCAAAAATTTTGAACCCCACCTATCCTTCACTTTATCAAGCCATAAAGGTTGCCAATCAAGATCAAATTTTCCAAAATAAACAATAATTGATAATTCCGCGTCAGCTGCATAATCGCATATTTCATTTAACAGTGTTTCATTTTTACTGGCTGGACCAGATTGAATTACAAAAAGATTAGTATAAGATTTAACTCTATCAATAAGTAATTTTGCGCTGGAAATCGAATCACCACCAAAAGAAACCCCCACAAAATAATCATTAATCCTATCATCATTAGTCAATAAAATAGAAGCCACAACAACAGAAGACAGCAAAATTGAAACCAAAAAAATAGATATTATCAAATGCTTTTTCAATTAATAAAACGCTCTTCTAAGTAAATAAAATAACTCACATTCAATTGTTTTGCTCAAGAAATTAAATCACCAAAAATATTAATGTTATTTGAACATCATCTCAACAAACAATAATAAATTTGAATTTTATAAATTACTCACATAATCATTAATACATTTATTACTTGATTTGGATGTGAAAGCCATAAAAATAGGTGTATTGACCAATAAACCAAAATCTGTACCTGGGTTTGATTTTGCTTCATATTATGTTAAGTCATGTACTGGAAAAATCTGCAAACCTGCAAAAAATCTTACAAACATTATAAGCTGTTTTGCAGATAATCGAACAGCAAGAAAAAAACCAGAATGGATTCCTGTTTCTAAATTAGGTAATGCAATAAGAACGAATAGACAACATCGTTTTTTATGGGACTATATCTGTCCAAGTGTAAAAGAGTATCAATCTTTTCTTTTTGATTTAATAAATGAAACCTTAAAAAATCAAATTGAAGGAATCCATTTGGACTGTATAGGATTTCCTGGATCAGAATTTTGTACTTGTCATAGATGTATTGCGGAATTTAAAAAAAGTCAATTAGATTGGATCGATTGGAGAATTAAAAAAATAACTGACTTCATTCAGCAAGCCTCGAAAATGGTGAAAGATTGTGGAAAAATTTTCTCGATAACATTATTACCTGATCCGTGTTTTGGAAAAGAAAGATTTGGTGAAGACTTTCATCTATTGGAAAAATATGTTGATTTTTTTATTGTTCCAATTTACGATTTATACTATTCAACAACATATTGGTTAGAAACATTAGCAATTGACTTTTCTAAACAACTTGATAAACCTTTGTTTATCGAACTTTATGCAGCAAATCCTGGTCCGGAAATAAAAAATTTACTTGCAGCAATGGTTGCAATATCTAATTATGTAGATGGTATTATTTTGGCCACCCATGACGACGCAAAGGCAAAGCAAATTCAAGAAAACATATTAAACAATAGTGTATACCGTTCGTTTTTAAGTAAATCTAATTGTCAACCGCTTATTAAGATTCTAGATTCATGGAGATCTAATGATCAAAAACAAATTTCCAAAAAATTTTGAAATGTTGTCTCTTTTTCACCCAAAAATAATTAAAATTTCTGCCCAAAAAATCTTTCAAAATCAAGAATTTACCCACAAAATTATATAAAAAAACTCTATACATTAATATGGGAGATCAGATGTTGTCAAAAGTTGTTTTCTTAATATTTTTAGTGATTTTTAGTATAATCTCTTCTCTAATTGATTTACCCCCGGGGATAATAGTGACTGAAACATTAGATCTTTCAATACCTTATTCATTTTTTTCAAATAATTTATTCAATGGAATTTTCTTTGCAACAATTATTGGATTCATAACTTATATTATTAGACGAAAAACAAAACCAAGTTTAAATTACACATCAAAAACATACTCCGTTGGTAGAGAAATAAAGGAATTAAATCGAGAAGAACAAAAAATCAATATTTCTTCAAATTTAACCCAAATAACGGGAATAGGACCAAAAAACGCTATGGATCTTGAACTTGCTGGTGTAACAACAATTGCGGACCTTGCGAAACGTTCTCCGCAACATTTAGCAGAAAAAACTGGGATATCAATAATCCTTATTTCTAAATGGATTGTTGAAGCAAACAAACTTACAAAATAGAAATTTTCCTAAAATAACTGTTATTTGTTACAAAATATTTCTTAGTCAAAATTAATCATTTTATATAAACTGGCTTGTTCTAATTCACTTTCAAATTCGCAAACTTCATTATTTTGTTTGAGATTTGTAAATATTTTATTGAATAATTTCATAAATCTTCAACTCCATTATAAATACAATGTATTGCGATTTAATATAATGCTTATTTTTATCGCCGAATTATATCAAAAATCGAAATATATCAAAAACGGTAATGTGATTTCATTTTAAATGGCAAACAATTAAAAATAATAGATATCCTTTTTTTAAAAAATGGGGTCAATTGTTAGTTGAAGAAACTACTCATTATCGGATCATTATCTAGTCAAGAAGCTGATAATATTGAATGGATTGAACCGTTTTATGGTTTAGAAAAATATGATTTTTTGATAATTGACTTAACTTCATTTCCAAAAGATTATCCGGAAACTCTCTTTAAAAATATTGGAATTTTAAAACGAGCCACTCGCCTTTTTATGCGAGATAACAAAGAAATTTTCTGCGTCATGGAAAGACCATTTAAAATTCTGTTCAAACAAATTCCACTTAATTATTCGTGGTTACCTTTTCCACAAAAACTCCAAGTTAATCCAATGCTTTTGGGAAAAACTGTGTATAAAAAGTCTGAAAGATTTGCAGAATATTTTGACAATGTCAAAAAATGGGATAATGAATTATTCTGGAAGGATACAAAAAATTGTAGTTTCGAACCAATTGCTGTAAATAAATCTAATAATCCGATCGCAGCCACAATAACTATCAATGAGAGAGGAAAAATCCATTTTTTTCCAAAAATAACAAATTTAAACTCCAAAAAGGCAATGGATCTCTTGATTAAGTATGCCCAAAAGCCTGAAATAAGAAAGGAATAATTTAAGAAGATTCAAATTTCAGTTTGTATTCCTCAAGCCGGGCAACAATTGGATCCCATCTTATGCATTCTACTTTCCTAGATTTCTTTTTGATGTTTATAGATCTCATATTACCCACGGATAATTAAGTCGTAAGATTAAATTTAACCTATGTTTCCAAAACGAACATATATCAAAAATCTGGATAATGCTGGTTGGGAATTAATTGATTCCAATCGGTTGAAAATTAAATTTTAATATATGGTTTATTGTGACATAATATTTAATATAATCTTTAACGTTAGTTACTCTGAGAATTAATGCAACTCTCTTCTAAACTCAAAACTAAGTATTGGTCTTCCAGAAATCTTAATCGAAAAATACTGACTTTAAGTGCTCCCTTGATCATTATCATATTTCTGTCAAATATTACCTTTGCACAGACAACTGAGCAAACATTTGAATTAGAGACTCAGTCTAATGGATCAAAAACATATCAATTAACTATCTCAACAACCCAAACTCTTTATGAATATTATCAAAGACAAAATCACCAAATATATGAAAATATTGATTTAGCAAAATTTGTAACGCCATCACCTCTTGAACCAGTAGCAGAGGATCTCTGGACAATATATGATAACTCCGAAGATTTTGCCAATGGAGTACTAATGATTACACATCAAATACCCTATGAGGGAAGTGCACCTCAAAAATATCCAATAGAAACCTTAAAAGAAAATATTGGTGATTGTGATCTTTTCTCGTTTTTAGCGGCTTCAATAATGAAAGCCGGTGGATTAGATGTAACACTTTTACTTTTTGAAGAAGAAGAACACATGACAGTTGGAGTAAACCTTTCTGAACCACCAACTAGTGCTAGAACTTCTGTTTCCTATTTTACATATGAACAAAAACCATACTATATCGCAGAAACTACCGGGAATTTTGAATATGGATGGCGAGTTGGAGAATGTCCGGATCTAGTTAAAGGAGCTTCCGCACAAGTTATACCTTTAAACCAAATTGAGCAAAATCCATCACCAGATCAAGTTTTTTCAAGTTACAGTACACCTCAGCATTCTTCTTTACTAATATCTGCTTCGACCAACTTTGCAATTGCTCAAAAAGAAATTCAGATAATCGGATCTTTATCGCCATCACTTGAAGGTGAAAATATCACACTTTACTTTAGTTCATATGGTTCTATACTTAACCAAATTGCTACAATAGAAACTGACACTATGGGTCGTTTCTCATACATTTGGGATTCTCCACCAGGAGGAATATACTCTATAAGAGCCAATTGGTCAGGAGATTCTAATTATATAGGTTCAGATAGCAGCATATCTAGAATCGTAATTATACCTGTTGAATGGGTAATGATGGGAGGAATTGTTGCTTTTTCTCTAATACTTCTAGTTATAGTAGTATTAGCGACAAAAGGCAGTTCTACTCCTAGTATGGAATCATTTCCTGATTTAAAAACTGACGAATATGATTATTAATCCCTAAACAAAGACTCTATCCTCTTAAATCTAGATAAATTAAACTATAATAAGAGGAAAAATAGGTGCATGTTGCTCAAATTGGGACCGGAAGAGTTGGTCGACCAACAATTTATACTATTATGTGCTCAAAATTGGTAAATACTATAACAGTATGCGACACAAAACCTGGATTATCAAAAGCATTTGCCGAAGAACTCAAACATGTAGCTTCAAGTCATAATTTAGACATAACCATTAATTCTTGCGAAAACGCTGAAGATGTTCGCGGAGCAGATATCATTCTTATTTCGGCTGGAAAACCAAGGACACCTGGAACAAAAATGAATAGAAGAGATTTGGCTACTCAAAACGGCCAAATTGTTAAACAAATATCTGAATCAACAGCTCCAAACAATCATAATGCAAAATATGTAGTAATAACAAATCCAGTTGATGCCATGGCGATGGTCTGCAAAAAATATTCTGGAGCTAAATTTGTAATAGGTACCGGAACAAATCTTGAAACTTTGCGGTTAAAAACAGCATTAAGTGATTTATTGAATATTCCTCCTTCCAAAATCAAAGGATGGGTTGGAGGAGAGCACGGTATAGATGCAATAATTCTTTGGTCCACGATAACCATTAACAATTTACCATTAGACTTTTTCCTAGAAAAAACAAGAAAATCAATAAATAAACAAGAAATTGAATATTACGTAAAATTTGTGTCCAAATTTATTTTGGATAATATTGGAGCTACAGAATATGGACCAGCTGCTTCATTTAGAGACATCGTCCGATCAATGGTTTTTGATACTAATGAACTATTGGCAATTGCTACAGAAATACTAATTGAAGGAATCTCTGACCCAGTGTTTGTAAGTGTTCCCATTAAACTTGGAAAATCTATTGGTCAATCAATATACAACAGTCTTTCTGTTCAAGAAAAAAATAATTTGAAAAAAGCAGCTAACTCAATATATGAAACATTCAAAAGTATAAACTTTTGAGAAAAATATTGGTTTAAAACATTTTAATTATTTTACCATTTTTCATTTTTCACAATTTCATTTATGGGCAATCGATTTTTTTCTTTAATATCCATGTTTGCAGGATAACCAATTGGCATTAAATGAACAACCCGATATTTCTCAGGGATACCTAAAATCTCTTTTACTTTATCTTCATAAAAAGCTCCAATCCAACATGTTCCTAAACCAACCTCTACTGCAGCTAAAGAAATATGATCTAATGCTATTGCAACATCAATAGGATAACTTAATTGTCCACATGTCATCACATATCCATCGTCAATTGCATAAGCAACAATTACTACTGGAGCTTCTCCCACAAATTTTTGTCCTTTTGCTGCTTCAGCAAGTTTTTTTCTAACTTCTGTGTCTTTTACAATTATAAATCTCCATTCCTGGCGATTTTTAGCAGAAGGAGCGATTCTAGCAGCTTCCATTACAATTTTCAACTTTTCCTCTTCTATCGGTTTATCTAAGAAATTTCGAACACTTTTTCTTTTCTTTATTGCTTCTAAAATATTCATTTTTGAATCATTTCCTGAGAATATATTCCTTTGACCACCTCAAAAATATATCTAGAAACTATTAACATAAAATTTAAAAAAATTAATTGTGATTAAAATGTTTTTAACTTGTAATCATATTCACTGTGGTTTGTTCAGATAATGTTTCCTTTCTTTTTCACTTAATTTCTCAATAGAATATCTAAGCATTGTGCGAGGCATTTGTTTGTAATATTTATTTAGAAAATTTCTTAATGTATTTTCATCTCTTTTTCCAATTTCCCTGAGCATCCAACCTACTGCTTTATGGATTAAATCATGAACATCAGAAATAAGAAGTCTTGAAATACTTAATGCATCTACAAAATCATCATTTCTAATAAAACTAAAAGTTGCTAGAACTGCAATTCTCCTTTTCCATAAATTATCTGAATTAACCAGTTCAAACAAAACGGACCTTTCTCTATTGATTAAGAAATCGCCTATAATTTTTGGGGAACTTAAATCAACTAAATCCCAATTATTAATAAATTCTGTATTTTTTAAATAGAAATCAAAAATTTCCTTTTTTCCTGAATTATCAGCTTTTCCATATTTGAGAACCAATATAATTAATGCTGTCAATCGATACTCGTGAAATTTGCTACTAAGGAGTTTTTCAAGTTGATCTAAAGATAGATCAGTATATTTTTTTGCTACTTTACGTTGTTGAGGTACAGAAATTCCGAGAAAAACATCACCTTCTCCATACTCTCCTTTCCCTGTTTTAAAAAAACTAGATAGTTTATTTGCACGTTCAGAATCACCCAAAAGTAATAATTCATTCTTGATTTTATTTAACATATAACATTTAGATCCATTCGATTTTTTTCCAATTATACTGCATTCCATTTTTTATTGTTTTGATTTCAACCTATTCTATTTATGTTTCAATGAATATTGTATTAATTTTTCTAGTCCATCGCTAATCTGAATTTGTGGTTCATATTCCAAAATTTTTTGAGCTTTAGAAATATCAGCGTAACTATGTTTGATGTCTCCCGGTCTAGCTTCAGAATATATAGATAAAGCAAGCATATTTGCCTCTATTACGTCTTTAACATTAACAAAATCCCTTGTTTGTTCTCCGTCTCCAAAAATTGTTGGAACCTTATCCTCTAGAAGTTTATTAATAAAAATTGAAATAACTCCACTATAAGGTCCATATTTTTGTCTAGACCCATAAACATTAAAATAACGCAGTCCGACCGTTTCAATCTCGTATGAATCGTTAATTACTTTAGCATATTTTTCAACCGCCAATTTATCAGCTGCGTATGGAGACAGCGGATCGCCGGAAAAATTTTCAATGATCGGCAGTTCCTTTGTGTCTCCATATATTGCACAAGATGATGCATAGATAAACCGTTTTACATTAGCATCCACTGATGCTTTGAGTAAATTCAAACTTCCTTTAACATTGATTTCGTTTGAAAGCAATGGGTCTTCGACCGAAAGTGAGACACTAACTAACGCGGCTTCATGAAATACTACATCAACGTCTTTAACCCATTTTTTCACTAAATTAAAATCTCTAATGTCCCCTTCAATAAATTGAAAGGATTCATTATTTTTATGGTGAGCTATATTTTGTTTTTCTCCGGTAGAAAGATCATCTATAACCCGAACTGTATATCCATTTTTAATTAAACGATCCACTAAATGACTACCGATGAATCCTGCACCTCCTGTGACTAGAATTTTAGAAAAACCATCAGCCATAATTTTATTATCTCTCATTTAACCTTAAACAGTTTTCAATCTATAAAATTACTGGTATTACTAAACAAAGAGATTAGGCATAATCTTTTAATTCAAATTCTTTAAAAACTTATGTCAATAAAAACTCAGAAAAAAATTTAAAATTAATAGAATATGTAAATATTACAAAAAAGTAACATTCAAAAGAAACCAATTATATGACTATTACGAGCGATTTAGTAATGGAAAAAATTATCAAACCAAAACCTGCAGATTCAAAAGCTCAAAATATGTTATTGTTGCAAACTTTTCTTCCACCAAATATATCGATAAAAAATATAGTTGATAATTTGCGTAACAAATGGTTTGGTCAGCTGCGCTGGTTGGGTTGTTCATCAACAAATAATAAAGTAACTTTAAAATGGATAACAACTGATTGCAGAAATATAATATCTGCATCATTTTATCAAAATATCCTGCAAATTGATGGAAAAACTGTTTCTAATGATGATATAAATTCTATCTTAAATGCTTCTCATCAATTAATGGGACACATAACAAAACTCATTACCTCAACAGAACAAAACTGATATTAATCTGTAAGAAAAGCAATCAATTTAGTAGTGAATTTAAGATAATTGACAAAAATCTGATAATAATTATTCAATAAGCAATTTGATTTATATTTATACATGAAATGAACTAATAACTTTTCAAAATCATATGTCTATAAAATATATCTCTTAATGTCTAAATCATATTAATACATCGTATATCTTTTATGTCCAAATATTTGGAAGTAATAATTTAGAATTAATAAATCTGGGGAATGCATGAAAAAATCTGTTAGTAGTAAATCGAAGAATCGATTCTTTTCAGTATTCTTATTGCCCGCAATTATTCCTTTATGGATAATTGGTTGGGTGCTATCAAGAACAGAATCCTTGAAAACTTTTTCTGCGATTAATTTTAAACAAAATAGAAACACTAATGTAAAAAAATCAACCTAATGACTTTAAACAATTAAGCGACCCTAGTGATCGTTTGACTTTTGTAAAATTAGGCACTAATTGGATAATTTGAGATTTTTTCATCATCATTTTCAGAATTGGATTCAAAAATTCCAAATTTTGAATTAGTTTCTAGAATCTTGGTCTCAATTTCAATGGATCCATTAGAATTGTCTAATTGTGTTAATGTCCACCCAACCATCCAAATCAAAATAATGATTGGAAGGAATACTATTGTTATAATTTTTCGGGCAAATGAACCTCGAGGTTTCAAATTCTTTTGCAAGGGGTTACACCCCTCTTTACTAAAATCAATACTAACTATTAAATATTAAGTCTTACTACTAACTAATTATTTTCGGAATAGTCGCAATTCTTATAAAAACATGAAAAATGAAAGACCCACTACTCTAATATCCAAACAATTTGACAAATAAACTGTTTTTTATTATGCTCTTTTATAAACTTTAAAATCGTGCATGAACAACATTAATAAAATATTTGTTGTCAATCCAATAGCGATTGAATTAGTGACTATCATGATTAATACTGAAATAAAAACAATTAAACTGTAAATTGATACACTCAATTCATTTATTTTTAAATTATAAAACTCATTTAAACTAATTTTAGAAGAATCAAAAAGTGCTATTAGACACAGAATAATTGAAATTGAAATGAAAACTAAAGAAAAAAATTCTGATTTTAGAACCCATATATTCAAAAAAACTCATAAAATATACAAAACCTGTCTCCAACTTTTGGAGATTAAAATTATCTTCGTTTGATTTACCCAAATCATCAAGAAATGCAGTTTTTTCTTTCCTATTTTTAGCAACAGATGGAAATATCATTAAAAGAAATGTAAGTATTATGAATATCATTAGATGTATCAAACTTATCAATATCAGAATTTGTAAAATTGTTTAAAAAACAAAATTCCACTTAGACCAATGTTATTAAAATCGATATATTCATCATATTTCTAATCGTGATCAGGATTATTTTTAAACTAGAGCTACTCTAATTTTAAATAGTGAATTTCAAATGGAAAAAACCACTAAGAATCTAAAAGACTCCTTTTCTGGAGAATCTCAAGCTAATAGAAAATACTTAGCTTTTGCCAATAAAGCTGATAAAGAGGGATTTCAACAAGTAGCAAAACTCTTCAGAGCAGCTGCCCATGCAGAAACAGTACACGCTTTGAATCATCTTGATGTATTGAATGAAATAAAATCTACAATTGATAATTTGAACGCAGCAGTTTCTGGAGAAACTTTTGAGTTTAATGAAATGTATCCAAAATATATTCAAATTGCTAAAACTGAAGGAAATAAAAAAGCAGTTTGGAGTTTTGACGTAGCCAATAAAGTTGAACAGATTCATGCCGGTCTTTTTTCAGATGCCATTAAAATTTTGAATGCTGGCAAAAAATTATCTAGTACTGATTATTATGTCTGTGGAGTATGTGGAAATACAGCTGAAGGTTCAGCTCCTGAAGTATGCCCGATTTGTGGGTCAAAAAGAGAGAAATTCAAGAAAATAGAATAAAAAAGAATAGATTTAGCATTTCTCTAAAATAGATAAAGGATGGATATCAAAAAGAAGTAATAAATGTCTTAAATATTTCTTAATCAGGTGCTATTTGTGAAAGCTCTTATTTTAAGCGGTGGAAAAGGAACTAGACTCCGTCCACTAACTTTCACTTTGGCCAAACAATTAATACCCCTAGCCAACAAACCAGTTTTAGGTTATGTTTTAGACCAAGTAGCTGAAACTAAAATTAATCAAATTGGAGTAATAGTCGCTCCAGAAACCGGAAACTATGTCAAAGAATATGTCAACGATGGATCAGAATGGAACTTTAAAGTTACCTACATTATGCAGGAACCTCTAGGATTAGCACATGCAGTTAAAACAGCCCAACCATTTCTTGGATATGACGACTTCATTATGTGTTTAGGTGACAACTTACAAGGTCAAGGATTAACTAATTACTTAAAAAAATTCAAAAAAGGAAACATGGATGCTTTAATCCTTCTAAAACCCGTAGACGATCCAAAAAAGTTTGGTGTAGCAACACTGGATGACAATGCAAATATTGTTAAATTAGTTGAAAAACCAAAAGATTCATCCTCAAACTTAGCGATAGTTGGAATCTATATTTTTTCAAGCAAAATATTCGAAGCGATAGATCAAATCAAACCATCATGGAGAGGTGAACTAGAAATTACAGATGCAATCCAACAAATGATAAACATGAATTTAAAGGTAAAAGCAGAAATTCTAAACACATGGTGGTTAGACACTGGTAAGAAAGATGATATTCTTAGTGCAAATGCGAAAGTTCTAGATGAATACACAAAACAAGACATAAATGGAATAATCGAAAAAAGTAAAATCGAAGGAAGAGTTACTATTAATGAAAACAGCCAAATAATTAATTCTACTGTTAGGGGACCTAGCATAATTGGAGAGAACTGTATTATAGAAAACTCATTCATTGGTCCATATACAAGCATAGGTAATGGAACAAAAATAGTGGGAAGTTCAATACAATATAGTGTAATATTAGAAGATGCACAAATTAACGGAATAGATAGATTAGAAGAAAGTCTAATAGGCAAAAATGCAAAGGTAACAAAAAATCATAGAATAGGATGCTTAAAACTTCATATTGGAGATTACTCAGAGGTGGAACTTTGAAAAACTATGCTCCTAAAGGAGTTAAAACACATGAACTTAATATTTTACCAGACGAAAGAGGCTTTTTTCTTGAAGCCCTAAGAACGGATTGGTGCGATTTCCTAGAAGATGAGTCAATATTACAAGCAAATATTAGTTTTAGCTATCCGAATATTGTTAGAGCTTGGCATAAACATCTTAGAGGTCAAATAGATCATTTTCTAGTAGTAAAAGGGGCAATGAAAATTTGTGCGTTCGATGAAACTACCTGTCAATTAGCTGAACTAATTGTCACTGGAAGAAAACCAACAATAGTCAGAATTCCTGGAAAGTATTTACATGGAACTAAAACATTAGGTAATAAACCATCATTATTAGTATATTTTGTTAATAGATTATATGATTACAAAAATCCAGATGAAATTCGGGTACCCTGGGATGATCCAACAATAGTACCCAAGGAAATTAATGGAAAAAACAATGACCCCCGAGTAGGTAAGCCTTGGGATTGGTTTAGGTCTCCACATAAGTAGAATGTGAACTTAATGAATGTTTTAGTAACTGGGGGAGCAGGTTACATAGGTTCAATTTTATCTAGAATTCTTCTCGAAAAAGGTTACAATGTAACTATTCTTGATCGATTATTTTTTGGATCCGATTCAATAGCTGAAATATCAGATCAAATTACTATCTTAAAAGATGATATTCGTTTTTTTAATCCCAGAATCCTTGAACGAATAGATGTAATCTTTGATCTAGCTTCTCTTTCTAACGATCCTTGTGGAGAACTTGATCCGCAAAAAACTTTAGAAATAAACTACACTGGAAGAGTTCGGGTAGCAAACCTCGCTAAGAAAAAAGGGGTAAAAAAATATGTTTTAGCCAGTACTTGTAGTGTCTATGGCTTTCAAGAAGGAATAATAACAGAAAAATCAGATTTGAACCCATTGACTACATATGCAAAAGCTAGTCTATTGGCTGAAAAAGAAATATTGCCACTTTCAGATTCCTCTTTTTCACCTACGGTTCTAAGGCAAGCAACTGTTTATGGCTTTTCTCATAGAATGAGGTTTGATCTTGCAATCAATGGTATGGTTTTAGGTTTTTATAAAAATGGTAAAATTCCAATAATGAGAACTGGAAAACAATGGCGTCCTTTCATAAATGTTAGAGATACATCGAACGCATTCCTGAAAATTATCGATTCAGAGGATTACTTAGTTAACGGTCAAATCTTTAATACTGGAAGTAACGAACAGAACATCCAAATCTTTGATTTGGCAAAACTTGTTGCTGAATCAATTGAGATTCCATTTAACTATGAATGGTATGGAGATCCAGATGAAAGGAGTTATCGAGTCGATTTTACAAAAATCAAAGATACTCTTAATTTTAAACCATGTGTTTCTATCGAAAAAGGTGCGAAGACTGTATTTAATGCGTTAAATGAAGGAAAATTGAATCCTGATGATCCGAGAATGATAACTGTCAAATGGTATAAACATCTATTGAATATGAAAGAGTTTCTCAGAGAAATCGAACTTAATGGAGAAATTTTGTGAAAATAACAGTTATTGGATCTACAGGTCAATTCGGTACCGATCTGATGAAAATTCTTAGTAAAGAACATGAAGTTACTGGTTTGGACCATCAAGATATTGAAATAGCAGACTACAATAGTTGCCAGATTCTAAAACAAGGTCAACCTGACGTTATTATAAATACAGCTGCATTTCATAAAACAGATCAGTGCGAAAAGGAACCAATGAAAACTTTTTCAGTTAACGCTCTAGGAGCAAGAAATATAGCTTCAATATCAAAAAAGATTGATTCTAGTGTTGTTTTCATTAGCACAGATTATGTTTTTGATGGATCCAAAAATGAACCATACACTGAAGACGATATGCCCTTTCCATTAAACACTTACGGAATATCAAAATTAGCTGCAGAATACTTCATTCGGCAAAATCCGAAATACTACATATTGCGGATAGCAAGTGTTTTCGGAGTTGCAGGAGCTAGTGGAAAGGGAGGCAACTTCGTTGAAACAATGATAACAAAAGCCAATAATAATGAAAAAATAAGCGTGGTTAATGATATGTGGATGAGTCCTACATATACTAAAGATGCTGCTAGAATTTTAAACGGAATCTTGGAATACAAACTTCCTTTTGGGATCTATCATACAACCAATCATGGCTTTTGTTCGTGGTATGAATTTGCTAGAGAAATCTTTCGAATTTTAGAATTAAATCCAATCTTGAAACCGGTGAAAGCTGATCCTAATTATGGTCTTGCGAAAAGACCAAAATTTTCTGCACTAAGAAGTATAAAATTGTCAAACTATGAACTAGAATCACGACCGTGGGAAGAAGCACTCTATGCTTACCTTGTGGAAAAAGGACATCTGGAAGAATAGAAACTAAGAAGGAATTCTTAATCAAATGAAAATTTCGATAATTCTTGGAACGCGTCCTGAAATAATAAAAATGTCCCCAATTATTCGTGAATGTGAAGCTTTGAATTTAGATTTTTTTATTCTTCATACTGGACAACATTATTCTTATAATATGGACAAAGTGTTTTTTGAGCAGCTTAAATTACCTAGTGCGAAATATAATTTGGATATCGGTCCAGGTAGTCATGCAGAACAAACTGGAAAAATGCTCATCGGTATAGAAAAAATATTACAAGAAGAAGAACCCGACGTAGTTCTAGTTGAGGGCGATACTAATACTGTTCTTGCTGGAGCTATAGCTTCTGTTAAGCTGGGAATACCTGTTGGACATGTAGAAGCAGGTCTTAGAAGTTATGACAGAAATATGCCTGAAGAAATAAATCGAATCCTAGCCGATCACTCTTCTACTTATCTATTTTCCCCAACTGAAAAATCTAAAGAGATTTTACTCCAGGAAGGTGTTGATAGAGAAAAAATATTCTTAACTGGCAATACCATTGTTGATGCTGTATTTCAAAACTTGCAGCTGTCAAAAAATAAGTTTTCTATTCTTGATGAATTAAAGCTTGAAAGAAAAAAATACTTTTTGGTTACAATTCACCGACAAGAAAATGTTGATAATAGAACAAGATTTAGTAAAATAATTGATGGCTTAGATAAATTAAAAGAACTTGGTTTTGAAATTATCTATCCTATTCATCCTAGGGCTAAAAAACAATTGGAACTTTTTGGATTAAAAAACAAGTTTGTTAAACTCATTGAACCTTTGGATTACTTATCTTTTTTACAGATTGAAAATAATGCTAGATTAATTCTCACTGATTCAGGTGGAGTTCAAGAAGAATCTTGTATTCTAGGTGTACCCTGCGTTACTTTACGAGATAATACTGAAAGACCTGAAACTTTAGATGTTGGAGCAAACATTTTAGCTGGAGTGAAACCTAATGAAATTTTTAAGAAATCAAATTTTATGCTCCAAAATCATCATCGCTGGAATAATCCATTTGGTGATGGTACTGCGGGAAAGCAAATTATTCAATTAATAAAAAAACTTATTTCGAGATAATTTTAAAAATAGATATATTTTTTGATGTTTTACTTTTAACTACATCTTAATAAGGTAGTAATACAACTTCCATTTTCTCTGTATCATGAGGATTTAAAATTGACTGACGCCCACACAAAAAAAGGGAAAAAGAACGGGCAAAATGCAGTTACGGAAATTGATTTGACAAAAATAGAAGGCAATGGAGATTTTTCCTGTCCAAACTGTGGAGTTACTATTTCTCCAGAAGATGAATCTGAAGAAGTTTATATTATAATTGATGAAAAAGTAAAAGACGAGGAATTAGAGGAACTAACAATCCAATGTAATGCTTGTTCATGCAAAATTCGTCTAACTGGCTTTCCCGCCCTTGACATGAAGGAATCTTAAATTGGTAGATTCCTAGTAATAACTTGTTTAGGTAATTAATCTAATAAAAAATTGTCTAGTAATTATTTTCTTTTATGCACGTTGTTTTAGCTGGAAAATTTGATAAAGATTCAAGACACACCGAACAATTATTCGGACAATCAACAATTAGTTTTCCTTCAAATACCATTCATTTTTTAAATTCGTTTTAACTATTCCGCTTCTGAAATTTACACTAGAACGGTTTTAATCGCCAAATGCCTAAGAACACCTATTTTTACTTCACTAACAAGACCATAGTTTCCACCAACATTTTCTTTTTGAACCAAACCTATTTGTCGAAGTTGCTCAAGATGATGCTGTGCAACACTTGGACTACTAAAATTAAGTGCTTTCTCTATTTCCCTGACACTCATTGAACGTCCATTTTTTAGAAGAATCCAATAAACTTTCCAAGCTTTTCCTCTTAATTTATAATCTAATTCAGCTTCATCTTCTTGCAAAAATTTACATCTCCAACGAGTCACCTATATTTGGAAAAATATTGGTATCGCTTAACATAATTATCTATCATAAGAACGGTTGTTTTCCTTTTAAGTCCACTTATTAGAACATTTAAAAAACATTTAACAACAGAAATAATTCACCCATTTATTTAATTTAAATCGATTCCTAGTTTCATTGTAAAAGGTTTTTGCAATTTATTGATAAAATCAGAAGGACATAAGATTAAATTATATCTAGAAGAAATTCAACATTAGATGAATCTCGTTGAAATTGCTAGTAAGTGTTGTTAATCGAAACGAAGCTATGGAAAGTGTTGAGGGAGGAGCCCATATCATTGACGTTAAAAATCCAAAAGAAGGTTCGCTAGGTGCAAATTTTCCTAGAGTTATTAAAGAGATCAAGGGTATTATCCCCGAAAATATTGAATTAAGTGCAACCATTGGTGATATGCCTAATCTACCTGGAACAGCTGCTCTTGCTGCTCTTGGTGCAGCTGTTTCTGGAGTAAGGTATGTGAAGGTTGGACTTTTTGGTGTTAAAAGTCTTCAAGATTCAATAACATTACTTGCTGAAGTTGTTCAGGCAGTAAAAGAGTATGACAATAGGTTAAAGATAATTGCTTCTGGTTATGCGGATTATAAAAAAATTGGATGCATAAATCCTTTAAAACTTCCGGATATAGCTTGTAAAGCAAACGCTGATGGAGTTCTAATTGATGTCAAGATAAAGGATGTAAAGTCAAATCTGTTTAATTTTTTTAAAATAAATCAACTAAAAGATTTTGTTATTTCAGCGCACTCGCGTAATTTACTTGTTGCTCTTGCTGGTTCTTTAAGAAAACAAGATATTGAGTCTGTATATAATTTAGGTGCAGATATTATTGGTTTTAGAGGAGCACTTTGTACGAATACTGATCGTTTAAATGGTAAACTTGAAAAAGAAAAAGTGGTCGAGTTTGTAAAAGAAATTCATAATATTACTTCAAATTAAATTATGATATGTGTGCATACTGATTTCTTATTTTCCATTATTTGTTTTATTCTCTTAGGGAATTTTCCATTAACAATGTAACAATCTAGCTTTGTTTGAAGAAGAATTTTAGGTAATGATTTGTCGACACTAGTTGTTATATTCCATTCAATTAATTCTTGAGCAGTCAGCTCGTTAACCAATTTGGCGTTAATACTTTGTTTTGGATCTTGAGATAGAATTCCATCAACGTCTTTAACTATTAGAAGTTTCTCGGCACTTAGTAAATTAGCAATATATGCTGCTATCGAATCAGAGGTTGTGTTCCAAGAATTCTCTAAAGGATTTTCACGAAACATTATACGAGATGGCAAAAAAATTGGAAGATTTCCTTCTTTGTTGTTTACTACATTCTTAAGCGAATATGAAACATAAGACTCTGACATCAAATCAGAGAGAAATAATCCATATTGATCCATCGCAAGTATAGCCATTTTGTGTGCAATTGAAAATGAGATATTATATTTTTTATCAAATTCTCTTACAGTATCAGCAAAATTACTTCCTCCTGGAACGATTATAATTTTGTAATCTTTGGCTAGGATACTCAATTCATGGCATAATCGCTTTAAAATATTAGGATCTTGTACTAAACTTCCCCCAACTTTCAATACTGTTACCATTTTATATCTTGTTTCTCCAAATTACTTGCAACCATCAGTCCTACAGCAACAGATGTTGAACCGATTGCTGATTTATCCCCCAAATATTCGTCCATATCTATTATATTTCTAAAACCAATTTTTTCAGCAGCTTTCTTAGCCAAAAATTTTCTTCCTAACCCAGTAACTACTAACTTTAACTTATTTTGAGTTAAAGTCCTTACTCTATTACTAACTTGTTCTAAACCCTCAGCGATTTGATCGACCTGTTTATCGTAAACGAATTTAGCCATTTCAGTAATCTCTTGTTCGGTTAACATTTCAATATCTGCGCAAACAACTCTCGCCAATCTTGCCATAGATTCTATCTTGGTTTTTCCTCTATTATCTGGAGTTTCAGTAATGTAATCGTCTTTGATTATGTTTTCAAGAATTATGTGAACGTCACCTGATTGAGCAAAGAATTCTGATGACACCCTAGTGTTTATTCCATTAACTGGAATCCAATTATTAATTGTGGCAACATTTGTTCGTATTGATCCCGAATAAACGAGTTCTCCATTCTGAAGTTTTTCAAGATCTGTTTTACCTTTGGCATAAACCTTCCCATTTACTATTGGGATAATACTAGTTGTTGTGCTTCCCACATCGATCGTGATGCAGTTTTTGATTAACTTTGAAATCATCCAACCTGTTGCAGCCCAATTCGCAGATGCTACTCTGTACGGTTTTTGTAATGCATCTTCTACTGAAAGGAGGTTTGCTTCTACATCCACAATAAATTTCGGAACATTGGTAAAAACTTCGATTATGGTTTCTAGAATATGTTTGATTCCCTCTTTTTTGGTTTTAAAAGCATCTGAAAGTTCGGCAGTAATTGTAACACCGACACCATAAATATTCAATTAATTCTTTATGTTCTATGAGTTTTGCGTTTTTGGTTTCTAGGAAAGCAGCTTTAATGTTAGCGCCTCCGATATCGAGACCTAAAACATTTACCATTTAACTTTCACCATAAATTTTTAACAATCGCTTTTTTGTCCGGTAAAATGCTTGTTGTGTTCCTTTTTCTGTTGATGACGTTGTAGAAATCAAAGCAGTTGCTGATTTTTTTAATTCAATTGGAAATGGTGGAGATATAATGTTCTTTATATGATATGTTTCACGAAGAAATTTTAATTTTGGAGGAACTTGAACCTTTGAGAAGAATGAATAACCTCTTTTTTCTATATTCTTCGGTAAATTTCTTTGAATTGTCGCTTTTGTGATTGCTTCAGCTATATTGAAATTTACTATTTTTCTTAATCCAATATATGATGTTGTAAGTCGAGGATTAACTTCCATAATTACTACTTCCTCGTTTGTTAATATTATATCAACTCCAATGTAACCCTTTAAACCATTGAATGCTTCAACCAAATGTTTAGCATCCCTCAATGAGTTCTTTTTTAACTCATGATCTAATGGAACAACCCCCCCAGAATATTTAGGTTCATTGTAAGGATCTGTTAGATTTACAAATTGCTTGTTTAATGAAACAGATACAGCTTTTGTTCCTGTAGAAATTACACTCACGCTTGCAGGTTGTCCTTCAATGAATTTCTGAGCGATGAACTGGCTATTATTAGATTCTTTTGATACTTTCGAAATAGCATCAGAAAGGTTTGATTTCTCTTTGACAATAATTAACCCACTACAACCAACCCCTATTAATGGTTTAATCACCAAGGGATATCCAAAATCTTTGATTATTTTCTTAATGTTCTCAAATTTATCATGACTATCTATTATTTCTGTTTCTGGAACTATTAATCCAATTTTTTTCGCTATTTCATAAATATTTTTCTTATTTGAACAAACTTTTATGTCATTAATTTCAGAATTGAGCGATTTTACGTCTGAATTTGAAGTAGTTTCAACAAGTTTTTCAAGCAAATTATTTGACTCAGGTCCGATAAAATAAACGGCATCAGCAGATTTTGAAATATCTTTTATTTTTGTATAAAATTGTTTGACAGATGAAATGGTTATCATTCTGTCTGCTTCATTTGGTGGATTAAACGCTATTAATCTTGAGTCTATTAAAGTTGTAACTTGATGTCCTAATGCTTTGAAATCTGAGATTATATTTCGTAACATTCCGTAAGCTTCGCTTAGGATGTTTCCTGAAAGCTTTTGGTTAGAATATCCTCCTCCAGAAATATACTCAACGATCAAAAGATTCAAACTTTATCATCAACTATTCTTATTGTATGAGATCATGATGAAAATTATTCCTGTAATCGACATTTTAAATGGTGTTGCTGTCCATGGTGTCCGAGGAGCAATGTTAAAAGAAAGCAGGGAACAAACAAAATTGCTGAAAAAATAAAAGGAAGAGCTGGGGAGAGGTATTCATATAAAAAGCCTCCAAAGAGCTGACCTAAACCGCTAAAAATATTAACCAATTCAGAATCTCTTTCCAAGCTTGATATTTTTTTGGCAGCTAAAAACTTTGAAAACTTGGGAGTTAAACAAATAATAGTTTTAGATTTGGATCGAGTAGGAACAGAATATGGAATAAACCTAGGTTCATTAAACAAACTTCTTGAAACTGTTGAGATTGACATAATAGTTGGCGGGGGAATAAGAAATCTGCAAGAATTAATAGATCTTGAAAATCTTGGAATATATGGAGTTTTAATTGCTACAATTTTGCACAATGGAAAACTTACAATTGATGAACTCAATGTTAAAAGAAAGCAGGGAACAAACAAAATTGCTGAAAAAATAAAAGGAAGAGCTGGGGAGAGGTATTCATATAAAAAGCCTCCAAAGAGCTGACCTAAACCGCTAAAAATATTAAAGAAAAAGTTTGTGCTACCAATTATCTTTCCTCGATTCTCCCTGACCACAAAATCTGCTATTAACGCAGGATACGCGGTGTTTGCCAAAATCAAAGCAACACCCAAAAAAAGTAAACTCACTGAAATTAAAATTATGTTTCCTATTACAAACCCAACTAAACCAGGGATAAAAAGAAACCACGCTATTGTTAATGGTCTTTTTCGTCCAAATCTGTCAACGATTTTACCGCAAGGTAAAGCCGCGAGTATATTCACTACTGCAAACCACGTCCACAGGGTTGCCCATTCGAAATCTGGAATATTTGCAACCTCAGTTGCATATAAAATTAAGTAACTTGAACACATAAACCACGCAAAATGGTAGATCACAAAACTAATGAAAAGAAATAGCATTGGGTTTGAGGATTCTTTTAATGCTTTAATACTTTCTGCAAACGATCTTGGAAGGCTTTTAATTATATTCGATAACTGTATTCGTTCCAAAGTCTTATTCAAAGTTTCTTTGAATTGAATTCTCAAAATGGCAACTACAAAAAATGCAATAGAGACAATGAGATATCCAATTTGCATTCCTGAAATCAATCCAAACTGGACAACCAAAATACCCGCAATTATGGGTGAAGGAACTGAAATATAATGGAGCAAATTGATTATTGAAAACCCTAGTCCTCTCTTTTCTGGAGGTGTTGAATCTGCAACAAGTGCTTGATGTGCTGGTTGATAAATCATGAATAGGTTTTGTAATATTGTTGCAATTAGTAAAAACTGCCAATTAGGAGCAATAGCGAAAAGGAAATAGGTCGACGAAATAGCAAACGTCATCATGACAATTAATCGTCTTCTTCCATGTCTATCTGCCAGATATCCCCCAGGTATTTGCACTAATGCAAGTGTTACATAAGATGCAAATCCCAAAAGCCCAACAATTGATGCAGATCCTCCTAATCCTAAGACGTATTTAGGATAATATGTGTAAGGTATTGCAGCAGTAACGAGAATTATGGTTAACGAGATAGTATTGATTAAAATATTTTCTTTAATGAAAGAGAATTCTTTTCTAAGTTTAACTATAATCGACAAATGAATTCACTCATGACACAACATTAGATAATAATAAAGCATTTGTACAGATACCAAGAATTAACTTGGCATCTCAATATAATTTTTCGACTACACCTTCAATATTTTTTAACATCTGATTTTATGTCAAAAATTCTTCTCCAAATATTTTAGTTTGATACTTAGTTTATAGAAATAATGAGAGTTAATCTTATTTAATTGATCAATTCAAATTGAATCTCAATATTTCTAATATCTATTTAACAATTTAGAAAAATTATTTTTTGACATTTTTTTGTAAATATTTATAATTATTGCGGATAATTTTTGCAGATATAAGATTTGAATATTTCGTAAAAAATCAAAAATTATTGTTAATTATATTATTAGGATATATCTAAGATACTTAACAAGGTTTTTAGGTGAAATTGTAGTAATAAGCTGTCTACTCACGTGAAGGTGTGGGATGATTTTTTTGGTATTAAAAAATGAAATCATCGATCCTTAACGTGCACAAAACATATGTTAGAGGTCAAATCTATGCGAAGATCAAAAATGGAGATGTATATAGACATTCTAAAGGTAATAGCCCAGAATGGTCCTATAAAACTGACACATATTATGTACAAAGCTAATGTAAACTGCAGTGTCCTAAAGCAAAACTTGGATTTCCTTCTCAATCAAAACCTAATAGAAGAACAGATTAAACACAAGAAAAGAAACAAAATAAAACTTAGATATGCTATTACTGAAAAAGGAAAAACTGTAATCAGATACTTTAATGAAGTCAATATTGCTTTACAACTAACAGATTCAAACAAAATCCCAGCAATGCTGTTATAAATTCATTTTCTCTAAATAAATGAGATATCGATCTGCGAAAGAGATTTTCTCTTTCAATCTTTGTTTTTTCGTTAAGTGTATTTGCTCTAAAACTAATAACTTATTGGAATTGTTTTATTTATCAATAGAATTTTTATCTTTTTCTTGAAATTCCTTCTCTTCGAGAATGTTTGCCAAAATTTTGAAGAGGGAAAGCGCAATTGGTCTTTCTGTTCCGAAACCTGCTGCTGCTCCTAACAGACATATGCCCTTCCAACCGCGTCTTTTTGCTAGTCCTAACAACAAACCTGATGATCCAATAATTCTTCCTTCGCTGTAAATTTTTACTCCTTTGTCTACATATTTTTGTGCTAATTCATCAGAGGTAGCGGCAATATAGATTTCATTTGCTGGTTTAGATGTAGATACTCCACCGATTGTGACTACGAATTTGCTTCCATATTTTTCTCCAAAGTCTAAGATTTCATCACATATGTCATAGTGTGCTAAGCTGTCTTCCATAGATGGTTGAGAAATTCCTGTCAAGATAATATAATGATTATTCTTTGTTTTAGCTGAATAAAATTGGTAACGTGGAGGATGACATGTTCCATCCTTTTTTACAATTACATAATCTGGAAAATAAGGTGCATATAATTCAGCAAAAACTTTAGCTTCCGTTAATTCTATTAAATTTCTTGCTGCAATCAAACCTATATTTCCTAAACCTGTGAGTCCTTCAATAAGAATTGGATTTTCTAGTTGGGGGTCAAATATTTCACGGAAATAAGGCTTGTTCATAGATCCACCATAAGATTTGTTTATTTGTAAAGATCTAGATCATTCGTAATACTTCACTCTATTGAAGGTTTTTGATTTTTATAATCAGTGTTCTGTTCATATGTGTATGCAACCTGTAATAACAAATCTTCTCTGAGTAATGGTGCCATAATTTGTAATCCAATTGGAAGATTATTCGTGAATCCACAAGGGATTGATATCGCTGGAACACCTGCTAAATTCGCTGATACTGTATCCACATCACTCTTGTAAAGAGCTAATGGATCTTCTATTTTTTCTCCAATTTTAAATGGAGGAAACGGCATAGTTGGACCAATTATAACATCAAATTTCTTAAACACTTTTTGAAAGTCTTTTCTAATGAGGGTTCGAACTCTAAGAGCTTTCAAATAATATTTATCATAATAACCCGCAGACAGAGCATATGTTCCAAGTATTATTCGACGTCTCACCTCAGCACCGAATCCCTCTCTTCTATCTTTTGCGTATACTGTTGCCCAATCTGAATCATCTTTGTCAATCCGATAACCATATCTTATTCCATCAAATCTTGCCAGATTTGAACTTGCTTCAGACATTGCAATAATGTAGTACGTAGCAAGGGATTGTTCAAGAGTTGGAAGTGTAATAATTTCATATTTTGCTCCCAATTCTTCAAGTTTATAAATTGCTTTCCAAACCTGTTTTTCTACAGATTTGTCTGTTCCTTCTCCAAAAAATTCTTTTGGGACACCAATTTTAAGGTCATCAATATTATTGTTCAAGAATTTAGTGTAATCTTTGGGTAATTCTTTAACTGATGAGCTATCTTTGGGATCATGACCTGCAATAACTGATAGGAATAATGCACAATCATAAACATTTTTGGTTATAGGGCCAATCTGTTCAAGGCTGTTGGCATATGCTATTAGTCCATAGCGACTTACCAAACCATAGGTTGGTTTCAAACCAACAACCGAACAATAACTTGCTGGACAACGAATTGATCCACCAGTGTCAGTTCCTAATGAAAGAATCGCTTCATCAGTAGAGATGCATGCTGCACTTCCACCTGAAGAACCGCCTGGAACTGCCGAGTAATCCCATGGATTGCGAGTTGGACCAAAATAACTAGTCTCTGTTGATGAACCCATTGCGAATTCATCCATGTTTGTCTTGCCGATTATTATTCCATCTTCTTGGATGATACGTTCAATAACTTCTGCATTATATGGGGGAACAAAATTTTCAAGCATTCGTGAAGAACAGGTTGTCAATATCCCTTTTGTACAAATAGCATCTTTTACAGCAATCGCTATTCCAGCCAATTTTCCAACTTTTTTTCCTTCAGCGATTTTTTTGTCGATATTCTTTGCTTTTTTGAGAGCTTCTTTCTCTTTTCTTTTTTGGGTGCGTTTTGTAAAGCTTCTTCGGTAGTTAATGAAATATTGGGAGTATCATTCCTGGATACATTATTAATTTCCAAAACATGATATGTTGGACTAACACCCTTTGTATCTATTGAATCAATTTTTTTGAAGTATTCGAGAATGTCGTTAAATTGATCTGTAAAAACAATTTTTTCTTTTTCAGAAATTTGCATATGAGCTAATAAAGCTACATGCTCTACGTCTTCCTTCGATAAATATTGCCTTTTGATGTCAAGTCCTCCAACAATTATTTCTTAATTTATTGAAAATAATTCCTACTAATCATATTTCTTAACAAATTTTAATTGAATATACTCTTATTACGTTATTTATTTGATTTTCAATCCATCCATTTTTAGATTAATACTTTTCTAATAATCTTTTCAGTAGAAAGTTTTGGAGTGCAATAATCGTAGGAGGGATGTGCACGTTGTGTGCTTCTCGATAATGGATAAAAATATCCTATTTTCGTTATCTTTTCTGCTTTATAGCCTGACTCCTCTTCCAATTCCCGAACTGCAGCTTCTTCAGTGGATTCGTTATCTTCAACGTGCCCACTAGGAATCTCAAGACTTACAGAATTTTGAGGATATCTAAGAATTTCAATCATTACAATTTTATCTTCAATAGTTGAGATAACAGATACAAAATCTTGTAATTCAATTCTAGTGTAATCTATTTTCAGTTTATTTGGTAATATTACCTTGTCATTAAATACTGATACAAACTTTGACTTGTAAAGAAGTTGTGTTCCAATTTTTTTCCATTTTTTCAAAACAGTTACCTTCAATGTTTGCAGCTTTTTTAGTTTAAGAAGAGATATTAAAAGGTAATTCAATGCCAATAGGATAGTAGAAATGAGGGTCAAATAATAAAGATGGTTTTAAAATGATTGAATCTTCAATTCCGAGTTATCAAAAACTTCTAGAAAAAACAAAAAATCTAATTTCTCTTCATACAGCAGCTGCTATACTTAGGTGGGATATGGAAACAAAGATGCCTCCTAAAGGAATTAAAATACGGAGTTTACAATTGGCTATGCTTAGACGAATCACTCACCGGATGAGTACAGATCCAGAGATTCAACATTTAATTGAAAAGACAAAAACCCATCCCGATTATGATCATCTGGATCTTATTCATAAACGAAATTTGTCTCTTATCCAAAAAAATTATGATGAGCAAACAAAGCTTCCAGAAGATCTTGTGGTAGAAATCTCAAAACAAGAAGCTTTAACGACTGATATTTGGAAAAAAGCTAAAGCAAGTAAAAATTTCCCAAAATTTAAACCTGAACTTGAAAAACTTATTGAATTGAAGAAGCAAGCAGCTAAAATATTAATGGAGGTCAAAGAAACAGCTACACCATACGATGCATGCCTAGATATTTTCGAACCAAAAATGACTACTGAACGAATCAATAATATATTTAACAAACTCCAAAACGGATTAGTTTCCCTTATCAAAAAATGTGAATCAACATCCATAAAATCAGAAACAAAAATTCTTGAACGCTTAGTACCTATAGATATTCAGAAAAAAATTGGTGAGTTACTTGCAGAATTTATTGGCTATGATATAAAAACAAGTAATTCTGGAGGTAGAATTGATGAAACAGAACACCCATTTACAACTGGATATTATGATGATGTACGTATTACAACACATTTTTACCCAAATAAGTTTGCTTCATCAGTATTTTCTATCTTACATGAGGGTGGTCATGCTATTTATGAGCAGAATTTGAAGTCAAACTGGATTTTTCAACCAATTGGAAATCCCTGTTCAATGGGGTTCCATGAATCTCAATCTCGTTTTGTGGAGAACATTGTTGGTCGATCTAAGGAATTTTGGAATTATTTCTTTCCAAAATTTAAGAACCTTACTGGTCAAACTTTTTCTAAAATATCTTTAGATGATTTTGTTTATGCTATCAATTATGTTAAGCCATCAAAGATTAGAATTGAGGCAGATGAAGTCACATATGGTCTTCATATTATAATTAGATTCAATATTGAACGAGATCTTTTCTTAGAAAAAATATCAGTTGATGAACTTCCGCAGATTTGGAATGAATATTATATGAAATATTTAGGAGTTCAAATTAAAAATGATTCTGAGGGGGTAATGCAAGATACTCATTGGGCAAGTGGATCATATGGATATTTTCCAAGTTACGCATTGGGAAATATTTATAGTGGACAACTTCTGGGGCATATGGAAACTGAAATTCAAGACTGGAGAACTCAAATTATGAATGGGAATTTCGGAAATATTAAACAATGGTTGATAAATAATGTTCATAGTCACGGAAATCTGTATGATCCACCTGAATTAATTGAATTAATTACAGGAAAAGAACTCTCTGTGGAACCTTACTTAAATTATCTCAATAAAAAATATTCAATGATTTATGGTTTTTAACAAAATTGTTCAAAAACAAAGTTTTCTTCAACTCTAATTCCAGTTTTAAAAATATATTAAATTCTGTTTGTTTTTGTATTTTTTATATTTTTCACAATAAGGTTTAAAAGAGGATATTTGGATAAAAGCTGTAAACTTATTGGAGGATCAGGAAATGGTTGAATTTCCAGAGGAAGTAGTAAAGAAAGCCTTTGGCGCTTCAGATGGTAGATGTGAATGCCTAATCGTGGAACACGGACATAAATACAATTCTATGTGCATGAGAGTTCTTGATTGGAATAAAAGAGGACAATCTTTCATGGCACCAGATGGTGAAAAAGGTTGGGAAGCACATTGGATTGTTAGTCCAGAAAAAGGTGGAAAACCTACACAAGAAAACTGCGAAATATTATGTTGGGATTGCTACACCAAAAAAACTAAAAAATAAAATCTACTTTTTCTTTTATTTTTTATTTTAAATAATTGACTTTTTTAATAACTAGTAGATTCTATTTTATTTTACCTCTACCCAATGGAATGAATCTTTGTATTTCATCCAATGGAATAGCTGTAACCTTTCTCTTTAGATCTTCTGGTACCTTTTTTGATAATAGATGCCTTATTTGTTTTGCTAGTTTACCGCTTTTTTGGCTTCCCTGTACAACCTCAACGAAAGCGCCTGTCTGATGGGCAATAGCTGTTGGTGGTCCACCAATAATCATGACTTGTTCATCTTGCACCTTTACTCCAATTGCTACTATTAGAGATACTCCGCGAACAAAATTTTTTGTTCCCCGAATCATGAAGGACCCTTTCTGAAGAGATTGTCCAGAAGGAGGAGTTTTAGTTACTTGATTAGGATATATCCAATATACATTTATTGCACTGACTGATTCTTTCCAAGCTCGCGAATAAGATGCTGCCAACTGAGCTGCCTCTTTAATTGTTTGTTCAGGTGGGCTATTTCCTTCTGTTTTAATTAAAACAAATGGAGCTCCTACAATTTCAGCATGGAAGACAATATCCTTGATGTCCATTCGTTTTTTGATGAGTAACTCATTTGTTGTGGCGTCCCTTCCTCCGATTATTAAAAAGTTATCAGAAGAATAGAACCATCTATATTTTTCAAACCAATCTTTTTTTCGTTTTTTGGTCATTGGTAATTGCGTTTCTATTGCTATACATGGTTTTCCTTCCTTTTTTTCTTGTAATATTTTTTGCAAAAGTGATTGTAAATCTCCAAAATGAAGATAAATTGTGTCTCCAATTTTTTTGTTTTTAATAATTGGTTCATTCAGGGTCTCTAAAGCTATCATTTGTCGTTTTAAAATTCTTTTTTGCCTGGCAACTTCACTTTGCATTCCTTCACTGCTTTCTTCCACCATCTCAGCATTTGTTATCTTCGCGAAATAATCGTCGAGTGCTCTGTTGAAACTCTTATAACTTTCCTGAGTAAAATTTTCGTATTTTTTTAGAGGTAATGGAGTCACATCAATCCAAATATTGTTTTCATCATTTACTATACAGGGTTCTAGGTTTCTATTCTCAATACTTTTTAAAAGACTCTCTAATTGATTAAAGATTTTTTTAAGATCCATTTCAGTGATTTCTTTACAACTTAATTTCTTGTTTATATTAGACCGGAGAAGAATTTCTTCAGCGTATGTTCCACTAATACTTAAGAATTTAATTAAAGCTCTAACAATCTCTATTTCTCCAAGGTTTTTAATTTTCAGAAAATCCTGAAGTTTTAGGTTAATTGGATTTTTTCCTATAGATGGAGGCTGTTGAAATAATTCGTTACGTATTATATTTCTATCACGCATTCTTTTGTAAGTCATCGCTTGCAGAATCATTCCTTCAGGGTTAACTAGAATGATATTTCCCCCACCGAAAAGCTCTGAAATAAGTCTAAAGTCACCTTGTCGCGTTCCTAATTGTAAAGTTACTATTCGTTCAAATTCATGTTGTTTAACTGTTTTAACAATACTATTGTCAAGATATTTTCTTAGTGACATGCAAAAAGCCGATGGTTTTTTTGGTATCTCATGAGCGTATGATGTTAAGTGAAGCCTTTTTCCAGCTTCGATCAATAACTGCAATTTTGGTTCATTTGGTTTCCGAAGTTTGAAAAGTAGAGTCTTTATGTCGATTTGATAAATTTTAGTTATGTACGCCCCTTCTGCAGATTGATTAATTTCGGTTAAAGCTGCAGCTATGTCAAAACTTGTCAGAGTTTCTTTCAATATTTTTTCCTCAAGATCCGGGGGAACAGATTTAAAATTAATAAATGGACTGCAACTAATTCACATTTTCCCTTCTTAATTGTTCTAGTTCTAAATTCTTTTTTCCAAATTATTTGTGAATAAATATTATCCGAGTAATTTTTTGACTTATTCTAGAATTTTTCTATTTGAAAATATTTTTTTATCTAGCTTTTATTGTTTCAATGTTGTTATTAAACTGAAATATATCATAGAAAGCGAAAGTAAGATAAAGCACAACTGAAACTTTATGGTGTTCATCAAACACGGGATCCAAATTGAAAACTTTAAATATAATTTACTGGAGCAGAGTCGGCTTTGGAATACTTGCTGCATTGGTAGCCACCTTGTTGGTGAACCTCAAAGCTGGAAATCCGCTTTTAAATGGAATAACAATTGCCCTAGCAGTTTATCTCATTAGTTATTATCTTCTTAAATGGAGGTTTACAAACAAAGTAGAACAACCAACAAAAATTCTTACAATGGGTATAGGAGCTTTTTTTCTGACATTCGTTTTGTGTTGGGTATTATTCATTACACCTTTTCTGGCTGCTCCAATTCCAACTTTTACTATAACTCCGGAAAATCCTACGGTTGGTGATGCAATAACATTTGATGCTATTTTGAATGTAGATCAAGATAGAAATATTACCAAATATATTTGGGATTTTGGTGATGAAAATCCAGTTGAAGCAATAACTACAAACTATTCTTATGATGAGGCTGGAAACTATACTATAATTCTAACTGTTGTAGATGATTACGGAATAAGTCTAAGCAATGTTACAACCATTACTGTTGCTCCGTAATTAATCTGTTTTTCATATGTTTTGAGAAAATACAATCATTTTAGCAAAACGTAGGTTTCTATTGAAGAAATATTTTTTATTTCAACTTCCAGAATGGTGTTTGAATTTGTTTTATTTTGTTAATTGTTTTTTGTCCTTCTTTGCGTATTTTTAGAATTGAACCTTGTCGTTTATCTTTCATTTTATATGGAATTCCTGCCATTTTTGCGGTTATTGCACATGCAAGTTTTCCGAGGATTCTGAGATTATATCCGCCCTCCAAGACTGCTACCATTTTTCCTTGACAAAAGTGTGATGATAAATTCAACAAAGAATCAAAAATTTTTAGATAGCTATCACTTGATAACTTTAAATTTCCAATTGGGTCACTATAATGATTATCAAAACCTAATGAGACAAGAATGAACTGAGGTTTAAATTGCCTAATTATTGGTTCAACAATTTCGTTGTAGCCTCTAAAATAGGTTTTATCATCTGTTCCATAAGGAAAAGGAAGATTCACAGAAAATCCTAACCCTTCATCTTCACCCAGTTCAGTCGCAAAACCTGTTAAAGGAAACTCAATGGGATCTTCGTGTAGACTGATGTATAATACTTTATTGTTCTTGTAGAATATTTCTTGTGTACCATTTCCATGATGCGCATCGATGTCTAATATTAAGACACGATTAAGATTGAATTTTTCTATTAGTTGAGAAGCTGCCACTGCAACATTATTAAAAACACAGAAACCCATCGCATAATCAGATCCTGCATGATGTCCTGGAGGTCTAATGAAAGCTATAGAATTTTTATACATACCGTTCATCACCGTATTTACTGCATTCCATGTTCCTCCTGCAGCTAAGAGCGCTACATCATAACTTTCTAGAGAAACTTCTGTATCGTAACGATCCAAAAATCCTCCTCCTTTCTGACAAAATTTTTTAATATATTGAATGTAGTTTCGAGAGTGAATTTTTTCTAGTTCATTTATTTTGATAGGTTCAGGGTTTACAATTTTGCAGCTTTCATTGTTAAAGATACCACTCTTGTTTAGTTCTCTAAGAATTACTCTGAGGCGAGCTGGAGATTCTGGATGATATACTCCTGTTTTGTGTTGTAAGTATTTTCTTGAGTAAATAATAGCCGTTTCATTCATTTCTTTTTATTCCTTAAATGTAGCAACTAGTAGTGATTAAAAATATTTTATTGCTGAAAGCAATTATAATTTGCTAGTTAAAATTTTATTCAAGCCTCACTCGTTTTTTTAAGTTTGTCCTTCTTGAGGTTATTTTAAAATTGATTTATGTTTTGTAAGTTTAATTGTAAATAACGTCAACATTTTGAATTTTCATTTCTGAACTTAAATGAACAAGAATTTTGTTTACTAAAAATTCTTTTTTAGTTAGTTCTGGAAAAAATAATAGATGCGCTGAACATCTATTCTTGCAGTCTGAACTTCCAAAGCCATTAACCTGAACTATTGTTCCTTTTAATCTTTGAAGAAAGTTGTTCAATATACATTCTTTCTTTTCACTGGTTTTAGCAGCTATTATTACTTCTATTGATGACTTTTCGTTTGCTAGAAGATAATCGATGTGCCAAAATTTACGCTTATTTTTCCGTGAATGTCTTTTTAAACGATTTTTTAAATTGGTTGATCCTTTTCCCAAAGCTGATCCTGTGTATGTGTAATAACCCTCGGGAAACCTATGATTCCCTAACTTTCCAATTTCTAATGTAATTTCTTCTGACAAAAAAATTACTAATGTATATATTCCTTGTATCATATACTTCAGTTGGTTTTTGTCTTTTTTCATAAATATTCCCTCTGTCTAAAGGATTTGTTGTTTTATTCTTTTTCGAAAAAGTGGTAAATATATGAAAAATTTATGTTCACGTTTTATAATTGTAAAAAACAATATTTAGTTTTTAATTGATGACTTGCGAATCTCGGTAATATTTTTTAATTTGCTGGGAATCAATGCTGAATTAACGGTGTATTATCAATTATTAAGCAATCAAATCGTTATATTTTCACTATTCTGGGACCTCAGTATTCTTTTTAAGAGACAAAAACCATAACTGTTTTTTAAAAATCTAAAGGTTCAAAACATGCCCCGTTATTCTAGCGTTTTCAAAGATGAAAGTAAACTTGATATCAACTTTGTTCCATCAACCCTGTTGCATAGAAAGCTTGAACTTAATCTTTTAAACCAGTTCTTCCGTTTTGCGATTGAACATCCCGGAAAAATGACTCAACGTGCTTTGATTATGGGAAAAATTGGAACTGGAAAAACTGCTCTTTCCCAGCGTTTTGGTTTAAATATAATAAAAGAAGCAAAAGAACACAAAATTAACCTTGATTATGTTCACATCAACTGTCGGGAAAGTAAAGGTAACTTTTTCATGATTCTCCAAAGGGTTATTCTGAAGTTCTATCCTAACTTTCCTAGACGTGGATATTCTGCAGAGGAACTCTTGCAAGCTCTGATGCAGATTTTGGATGAAAAAGACACTTATCTAATACTTACCCTTGATGAGCTAGATGCCCTAATACAAAATGAAGGTTCAGACCCAATTTATAACCTTTCACGTATCCAAGAAGATCGAATTAGTACACCAAAACGATTATCATTAATCTGTATTCTTCGTCAACCTGAAGATTTAGAAAACTTGGATCAAAGCACAAAAAGTACTTTGCAACGTAATATTATTCGGTTAGAAGATTATTCCGAATCTCAACTTGAAGATATACTCAATGATCGAGTTGAATTAGCTTTCAGAGCAGGGACAATTCCTGAACAAACATTATCAATTATTGCTGAACTAGGAAAATCGGAAGGAGGAAATGCCCGATACTCAATCGAACTATTATGGAGGGCTGGAAAATATGCAGATGTTTCAGAATTGCAGGAAGTTACACCTGAGTGTGTTCGAAATGCAGTTGCTAGTGTATATCCAGTTGTTCGAAAGGACATGCTTCCCGGATTAAGTAGACATGAAAAATTGTTTCTAATTGGAATAGCGCGTCATTTTAAACAGAATGATTCTGCGTATATGTCTATGGGCGAAGCGGAGGAATCTTACGCTTTGGTATGTGAAGAATTTGGTGAGAAATGTAGGGGTCATACTCAAATTTGGAAATATGTTCGAGCACTTTCTGTTGCTGGAATCATCGAAACAATAGCTTCAGGAAGTGGGCAACGTGGAAAAACTACACTAATTGGTTTGTCGAGGGTACCCGCATCTGATCTTGAAAAAGAACTTAGTAAAATTCTATCTAAATAGTGGTTATGTTAAATGTCGATAGAGGATGTTTTCTCTTCCAAGGGGCGGGTGAAAATTCTCAGAATATTGTCTGAAATAGGAGAATTAAATATTTCAGAAATTGCCAGACGGGTTGGATTAAATTATGCTACGACAAATCAGCATTTGAAAGTCTTGGAAAAAAATAAATTAGTTCGTCATAAAACATTCGGGAGAATCCGTATTTTTCGGTATAATGACGAAAACCCGAGGGCAATAATGATTAGAAAACTTATGGAGTTTTGGGAAGAAACAAAATAAAGCTTGATTATATATTAAATAAGATGATTTTCAATGTCAATGGTCGATATTACTGCAAAACCAGAAATATATAGAGAAGCAACGGCTAAAGGGATAATCAGGTTGAAACCTGAGACTATACTGCTTGTTAAAAATGGAAAAATTGAGAAAGGGGATCCTTTTGAGGTTGCTAAGGTTGCAGGAGTTCTAGCAGCAAAAAATACCAGTTCGTTAATTCCGCTTTGTCATCCTCTACCTTTAACTGGAATAGATGTTGAACTAAAAATTCTAGATAATTCTAGAATTGAAGTGACAGCGACTGTGAAAACAAGAGCTCAAACAGGTGTAGAAATGGAGGCTTTAGCATCGGTTTCAACAGCATTATTAACGGTTTGGGATATGACAAAACAATATGAAAAAGATGCAAATGGACAGTACCCGTTCACTAGCATTCAGAACATAAAGGTAATACATAAAATAAAGGCGACAAAGATATGAGTGAATCTTCTTTTATGCATAAAACTAATGCACCCAAAGAAATCAGTTTTGCTGTTATTGTAAGCAGCTCGTCACGTTATCAGAAGCTTAACTCAAAGGAGCAGTTTACTGATCCTTCAGGTGAACTAATTGTTGAATTACTAAAAAATGCTGGTCAAAAAGTTAATTCAAAACAAATTTTGCCTGATGACCGTGTTCTGATTGGAAAAAATGTTGGTAACGCTATTGGTTCAGAAGATATAGACGCAATTATTGTATGTGGTGGAACAGGAGTAAGCATTACAGATGTTACCATAGAGACCTTAAGACCGTTAATGATTAAGACTCTTCCAGGATTCGGTGAATTATTCAGAATGTTAAGTTATCAAGAAATTGGTTCAGCTGCAATTATGACCCGAGCTTTAGCTGGAATCACAGATCATGGAAAAGTTATTTTCTGTATCCCAGGTTCCCCACAAGCAGTAAAACTAGTTATGTCCAAACTGATCTTACCCGAGACCGGACATATACTTAAGCATGCTCGAGAAGAATAAAACTATTGTACAAATTCAATAGATTAATATTGAGTAATTACACCCCAACTTAGTCTGTTAAGGAAGATATTGTAATGGAATTTTGTCCTAAATGTGAAAAAAGAATGGTATTACAACGAACCAAAGATGGTTCTATTTTTATTTGTCCTGTTTGTAAATGTGAAAAATCTAGAAATAAACTATCAAAAACTAAATCAGTTATACCAAAAAAACGTCATGAACCAATAGTTGTTATTGGAAAGGAAGCACAAAATATTAATAAAACATGTTAAACTGTAAACTCTTGAAACCTTAATTACGAAGAAGCTTTATTGTTAGCCAAGTTTTTGAGAAATGAAAGAAAAGAATGGATTCCACGAATCGTTCAGGTGTTCTTTTAATGAAAAGAAAAATGGAACACACACTAGCTGAAGAATTAAAAAGACAATTTGATAAAAGTCCTGTTCAAAAATACGATCGAATATACGTTTGTAAAAAACCATATCAAGCAAAATCATTGAAAGAAAAATGGTTTGAAATGTATGGGAAGCATCTTAACATAGACCCCAGACTAATACCTCCCCTTCAACCAGAAATCGATATGATTTTCTGTAAAGGTAATGAACTGATGGCAGTTGAATTGAAATATTTTAAGAAAAAAGGAAAAGGATTAGACCATTCATTCTATGAGGGAATCGAGCAATCACTAGCATTATTACGCTGGGGATTTGATTATGTCGCATTATGGCAACTATTTGATAATCAATCTGTTACCCCCGAAGAGCTTTGGTTTTATGGTGCATGGACTTGGAACTTTCTTCACGGTCAAGCGGAACATGGAGGACTTAGTCTACCTATCGATTTCACAATGATGTTAGTCAGAGAAGCAAACCAAGGATATGATTTTCACCCCATTCAACCCGAACGTAATGGATCTTCAATTAAACTCAACGTTTTAGTTCCTCTTTATAGACCAGAATTTAATATCTAAGCAAGACAACGCAACATTCTGTTAGATAGGTGTCCTGAAGTGAAAGTCCTACGATCAATGTTAGAAAAGTGGTTATTGACTCAAAAGCCATGATTAGCGCACATAATGAATACTTACAATAAACTACAAAAGAATTTAAATTGAATTCCTTGTTTGCGGAGTATATTTTAGATCCACGCAAGCTCATTTATAGAACCGAATCTTCGACATTCGAAATTGAACTTTCAATATAGATAATAAGTAAAATTAATTCTCGAATCTAAAAAAATGAGTTGACAAGATTGGGAGCAAATCAATGGTCAGGAGTATGTGCCAGTGGAGTTTGAAAAGTAGGGTATGCAGGTCAAAAAATTTATTGAATTCTTTTGAAGTGAATTTTCTGTGGTAATTATTTCTTTGTTCATTATTATCTAACTCAATGTTCCAATTGTTTTTTGATTTTTAGTATTAATTGAGAATCCAAAATTTGCCTTCATAAATGATAACTAATTTATTAGAAATAATTCATGAAGGCGTCTCCAGTGTGGAAAAACATCGATATCCCTGAAAAAGTAATTGAAAGAAAAATTATTGTTTACAAACCTCGTGTCAATATAAAGACTATAAGGTCTATTGCAGAAAATATGAAGACGCAAATTTTCTCCAAATTTATTTTTGTTAAACCTAAACCGGAAGAAGTGCATATCGTTTCAATTGACAAATACTTTGAGCCATACATATTCATAGACGGAGAATACAGCATTATTTATTCTAAAAAATGGGTTCATAATATCAAAGTAGACGAGACTATGCAAGAGCTTACTATTTACGGTGAAAGGGTTGCTCCAAAGTCTCTTAAGAAACACCTTAAAGTACCCTGTAAAATTCTTCAATTAAACGGATGTGGTCGATTTAAGTTTGAATTAAAGTCAAACATAATATTCGATAAGAATTGGCAAGAAGTTGGAGTTGAAGAACTGCCTTTTCTACCCTTTGAAGAGCAACCGGAAAGAATTTTATCAAATTTTGATCGAAATTATGGAAACATTCGGATGATCGACGAAAAAGAAGTTGAAATTCTTAAATCCAGAATTATCCAGAGGCCTTCTGATATTTCGACTATTCATCATGAATTATTTGAAGTCTTTGAACGCGCAGAAATCTATAAACCAATGTACAAAGTTGTTGTAAAAAATTTCAAATCTCAAAAACAACTTATTCTAGTTATTGATGCAATAACAGGAAAGACTAAAACAGTTCATCCAACAAATCTTGATTCAGAAAAAGAAATAAAGAAATCGGAAAAATCATCAAATATACAAAAAAATGATTCATTTGTTTCCTATCCCAAAATGATAACCGATACTAAACTTAACGTAGAATCTAATGAATAATTTTGTTAAATTATTATTAACCTTTTTTTACCAATAAAAATATACTATTTAATCTCTAAAAATGTAATTTAGTTTGTCACTGAAAGTTGAATCGGCAACCCTGAAATGAATTCCTGGAATGTTTTCAATTTGATTTTGGAATTGCAACAACAACATCTTGATTTGCTTAGACAAGAAACAAATGCAGTTTTTCCGATTGAATCATGTGCGATTCTTTTTGGAAAATATTCTGAATACAAAGTAATTTTACAAAAAGTGAAGATTACCCCAAACCAGTTAAAATCACCCATAAAATTTGAAATTGAACCAACAATTATTGCTGAAGCTTTTTGTCAAGCAGAGAGGGAAGGTTTGGATTTTATTGGTTTATTTCATTCCCACCCTGCGCCTTCTGTTCCCTCAGAAATTGATTTGAAATTTATGAAATTATGGGAAGAAACCCTTTGGTTAATATTATCTACAAAGGAAGATACTTTCGGTGCTTACATGTTGGAAGATGGTATAGTGAAAAAAATACCTATTTCCATTAAACCATAATTTCTTTTAAAGAATTCGATTGAAGTTTTAGAGAATAAAACTTCAATTCTTTATTATTCTTCTGCGTCTTCGACTCCTTTTTCTGTTATTTTAAATCTTGTCTTCTCTTCAGGCAAATATGGAGAATCGATAACTGTAGCGAGTCTTGTCCCTTTTCCACCTTTCCTGAGATAAACTCTATGTGTACTGGCATGAGCCATGACGTTTCCACCAGCTGGTTTATTAGGATCTCCAAAAAACGCTGTTGGGTTAGCTTGAACCTGATTGGTAATAACAACCGAAATATTATATGCTTCAGTTAGTCTTAGCAATTTATGAAGCTGACTATTTAGCTTCTGTTGACGTTCTGATAGATTTTCTCTACCGACATATTCGCCTCTAAAGTGACCAATCATTGAATCAACTACTACCAATTTTACATTGTTCTCAGGACAGAATTTGAAAAGATGTTCTGTTAATAGTTCCTGATGACTACTGTTATAAGCTCTAGCCAAAAATATATTTCCCAAAGTTTCGTGAGGATCAAATCCCAAAGATTCAGCTATCTGAAAAACTCTTTCGGGAATAAATGTTCCTTCTGTATCTATATACACAACTTTTCCACTTAGTCCCCCTTTTTCTTCTGACTGTTGAACTCTCACACAAAGTGACAGGCATATCTGTGTTTTTCCTACTCCATACTCTCCTATCAATTCAGTCATAGCTTGAGTTTCGATTCCACCACCCATCAGGGTATCTAAATTTTTTGATCCTGTAGTACACCTTAACATGTCTTGCCTTTTTTTCCACAGATCTTCTGCTGTCATAAAATCTAAACCAATTTTTTCTCTTGCAGCTGATACAATATTTAGAACAGTATTAAATCCAATTCCTGTTTTTTCAGCAATCTCTTTTGGAGGAGTCACAGAAAGTGTTTCTGCTGTCGTATAACCTCCAGATTTTAATTTATTAGCAGTTGCAGGTCCAACTCCTGGTAAATTCTTTAAATCACTTTCTTCCATTAATTTCACCTAATATCTAAGATTTTTATGATTAATGATATTGAATTCTCAAATTCTAGTTTTAAATCCCTAAGGTGTAACATACAATTGAATAGAAGGGAGAGGTGAGTGAAAGTAATCTACAAACAGTTGTGATACTCCACAAAAAGATATATTTACTTTTATTTACTTACAACAACTCTAACTCTTCAAGTTCGGCAGAAAGATAAAAAAAGGTATGGTTGACTTATGGTTTTAAAGACTACTTACGAAATAAGACGCTTTAAAACTTCAGATTTAGATGGAGTAATAAGAATAAACAGAAAATGTCTACCTGAAAATTATTCAACATTATTTTTTATGAATTTATATAAACGATTTCCAGAAACATTCATCGTTGCTGAACTAAATAATGAAATAATAGGCTATATTATGTGTCGTATAGAAACAGGTATCCCAAGTTTTAAGTTACTAGGAATTACACGAAAAGGTCATGTAATTTCAATTGCTGTACTTCACGAATATCACCGTAAAGGTGTAGGGTACAAGTTAATACAAGAAGCAACAAAAGCCATGGTAAATTATAATGCAAAAGAATGCTATCTCGAAGTTAGAGAAAGTAATTATCCTGCAATAGAATTGTATAAAAAATTGGGTTTTAAAGTAGCTAAAACTCTTAAAAAATATTATGCAGATGGAGAAGATGCCCTCCTTATGGCAGCGGAATTGCCTTTAACTATAATTTGATTAATTTTTCTCAAAAAATATTTTGTTGAATCTTTAAACAGTACCATCAATTTCATTTGGGTATTAATCAGAATATACTACTATGCCTGAAAAGAAAAAGCAGAAGCAGTCAACTTTTTCCAAAGATCTACCTTTGAAAGAATATTTAGAAAAGTTGCCACCTCCTCCTCAAGAACATGAATATGAACTGGAGATGGAAAAACTTGTTAACCGCCTGGTTAAGGAAAAACATAAAAAAGACAAAATAAGAGGTTATCTTCCTAGAAATATAGTTTATTTCTTTTTAATCTATCAATAAGTATTCAAATTTGTCTTTTTATCCACCATGAACCATTGGAACAAAGACAATCTCCGAGCCATCTTCAACTTCAGTCTCTATCCCTCTTAATGCGCTAATTTCTTTTCCGTTTATTATTACCAAAGAGTTTGGTTGCAGATAATTAAGATGAGAGTCTAATAATATTTCTTTGAATTTACCTGGAAATATTTCTATGAGTTTTTCTATAACCTCTTTAACTGTAATTGGATCCTCAAAGGTTAACTTGAGAGATTTCTTTCCTGACAGCTTTTGAAATGTACCAATAAACTTCAAAAAAATGTTAACGGCCATCTTTTATTATCTCAAGGCTATTAACTATTTTCTCCGAGAAGCTCCACTATCTCAGAAGTATAATCAATTATGTCACTAACTTGTTCTATCATTTTTTCATTTTCTGCTGTAGGATTTTGCGCTAATTGTTGAAGAGTTTTTTCAATTTCAACAAGAAAATTCAAAATAGGATCTTCAACGTTTTGTTGTGTATGCATGGTTTCATGGATTATTGGAACTATATACGCTGGATCACCTAAGCTATAGTATATTGCAGCCTGAGCTTTTGTTAGTGCTTCAATAATAAAACCTGCTGCCATGTAAGGCGTTTTTTTAGCTGCAATGAGCTCTGCCTTTGACTCTCGTAGGTAACGAGTCGCCCAACCTTTTCTGTAATTGTCAATCATTTGCAACATTTTATCCTATTTTAATAAAAAAATGTTATACCCAATACTACACTGAATTAATTTATTATAAAAAACGATTAATCTCTGAAATAGTTCCTCTAATCTTCATCTTCCATTTCAGAAGAGTCAGAAACATATTCAGTATTTGCTAATCGAGAAGCATAACCAGCTACTCTATTTCTCAATTTTTTTGAAGAAATGGTGGTGTATTCCTCTACTAATTTTTTATTATTTTCAAAATCTGTAGTAAACTCGTCTGGATAATTTTCAAATAATTCATCAACAATCTTTTTTACTTGAGTTCGAACTCTGGCCATTTTCAACAAGCCTTCCCTGTACCAATCATTTACTTATTTATTTATGAAATGACCCCTCATCATACCTTTTATCCCTTACGCCTCTAAGACCAAAAAAATTGATGAAATTAAGAAAAATCTGCTCAGAAATAACATTTTTTTCTTGTCCCTTCAATTGCGCTATAGTCTCAACCACCGTGGGGATAAAAGAAGGCATAGTTAACTTTTTATTAAAAGGACCTCTGAAACGAACTGGTCCATCTGTTTCTGTAAGAAGATTGGTTAATGGGATTTGTTTAACAATTTCTTGAATTCCCTTTGAATAAACTACTGTTGGTCCTTCTGAAATCAAATATCCACGGTCTATTATTGTTGGAATTAAACTTTGGGGTTGACTGAACCAATGAAGAAGTATTTTTTTGATTCTATATGATGGAAGTATATTCATAATTTGTTCTGTTGAACCTCTGGAATGAATTATTGCAGGTAACGCTGTTTTCTCTGCCAATTTTAACATTTTTTGAAAAACATCAATTTGAATTTCTGTGGGTTCTCCCGTTCCTGAATAACTAGCATCCAAACCTATTTCTCCAATTGCGATCAATCTTTGATCATACTTTAGGTTACTCAAAATCAGATTTGTAATATCATCGACTTCATTTTCTTTTAGCTCCTTTGTATTCCATGGATGAATTCCTAAAGCTGCAAAAACAAATTCAGAATATTTCTCAGCTAAACAGAGACTTTTTCGACTAGATTCCAGATTTGTTGAATTAGCGATTAAACCTAAAACATTTGAATTTTTTGCTTCTTCAATTATTTCTTCAATAATCTGTGAATAATTTTGATCTGCTAAATGAATATGTGCATCAATATATCTCAATAATTAAAACCCGACCACTTAATTTTTGAGAGTTTATGAAACTAATAACCTTTTCAACATTGTCAGTTTTTTCTAAATTTAAAACTTAGCTGAAAAAAGGAGGAAGTTTTTTCCTCTTTATTCGACATGTACCCTAAAGAGGTCTATATCTTCTGCCATCTCTCTGGTTGATTTAAGAAATTCTCTTGTTGCTCGTTCAACATCTTTTGACTGCGTAATGTATCGTCCAACAATAATGATGTTTGCACCATTCGACAAAGCTTCCGGTGCTGTTTGGGGAGTTATACCTCCTGCAACAGCTATTAGGAACTTTTTGTTAGGAAATGTCTGTCGCATTTCTTTTATTATCTCCCATCTAGTTTTACCGGTCTTTTCTGCATCAATTGCACGATGTAAAATAGCAACATCTGGCAATTTTTTCAGCGATCGAAGTTTACTAATAGGATCTTCAACATTCATTAAATCCATTATTGCATAAATTCCCAGTCTTTTTGCTTCTTTTATGAATTTATCAATAGTTTCCGTGGTCGCTAAACCAGCGACTACAACTGCGTCGGCTGTCTCTTCATAGGCCATGTCTACCTCAACTTTTCCTACATCTAGCGTCTTTAAATCTGCTACAATAAACAAGTCCTTTGCAATTTTTCTGAGATCGCGAATAACATTAACTCCATATTTTTTTAGAAGAGGAGTTCCAACTTCCAAGATTATTCTATCACTCTCTGGTAACATTTGTATGATCTTTTTAGCTCCTTCTAAGTTGGGATTGTCTAAAGCTATCTGTAGGTATGGTGGTCTCCATAATCTGGGGACATTGAAACCCATTATCGGATGCTTTGCCCTATCTTTATCATACATAATTTTATCTAAAGATGGATAATTCTCTAATGCTCTTGACAGGGCTAATTTTGTTGCCCCGTAATTATAATGGTAAATGCTGCGATAGTCTTTCGCTTGAGGGTGGATAAAAACACTACAGATAATTACCCATTCATCAACTTTATCTTTTGGAATAACACCTTCTTCAACAGAATCGGCTACGGCTTTAGCTACGGCTGCCTGAGCCGGACCAAAAATTTTTCCCGCATCATCCATATTTTTTACAGTAACTTTTGGTACCAGAAGTGTATGCGGTTTAGGTGGAAGATTCGGACGAACTACTGCAAGAAGTGGGGTGTGTCCGACCGATAGATTTGATAAACCATTTGCAAATGCAGCACCAATTGGACCGCTCTTGTCTCCAATTAGTAAATCAACGTGTGCAATTTCATTTCCTTCACCCATCAAGGCTTCACCGATAAGATAAGTAGTTTCTTCTTTTTTCGTAATTTCTGGAAGAGACTTTTTATCGTCTATATCCGAAAAATCAACATCAAATTCTCTCATCCATTGATATAAAGTATCACGATGAATTCCCAATATTTCCGAGGTGCCTTTAATTGTCGGTTTCGTTGATCTATTGCCTCGATTTCTTCTTAATTTTCTTTCCTCTTTCTTGGCATTAATAAGTAACTCAATAAATTCTTGTTTTGTTTCAGGTCTTTTTCCGTCATAGTCCGACATAATATCACTCTCGACGTGATGACTTCACCAATCCAGTATAAAAATATGTCGGAATAAAATAATCAATATATGATGAATCCGACACTTTTTTAGCGGTTATCTTTTTCAGATAGAATTTTTTAATCTACTAATTAATTTAATTAAAACAGTAAAATAACTTTTCCTTTTGAGATTTGCAAAAAAGTTTTAATCAAGGCAATTAAAATAGAAAAAATTATTTTTATAATTTCTAAAATTTTATTATTATCTAATTTATCTATAGAGTCACTCTTTTTTTCTCTTCTCGTCTTTTCTTTTCTTCAACTGCGTCACGTATCCACTCTGAAGGTTTACCAACAGTTTTGAGATACTTTAATTGATCAATAGTTAGTCGAACTCCATAATGGAGTTTTTTCTTACTCAAATGTTGCACCATATAAATCAGGATTATGAATATTGAAAAACTTTGTGAAGACAAAATCTTAATTACGAATCAGATATATTTGCAAAATAAACCTTCACATAAATCTATTTTCGATAAAATGAATGATGGCGTTGTACACCAAAGAAATCTAAATAAGTCAGGCAGTGCTCAAAAAGCAACAAAATGCCCTGAGGGAATTGTTTGGGAGGAAAACGGGCCGTGGAAGATAACTTTCTTGAAATAGCTAGTAATTTAATTGAAGCAAATGAAAATCATGAAAGATATAGAGGAAAAGAGTGCATTAACCTCATTGCAAGTGAGGGTCTTAAGTCTCCTGCAGTAGAAGAAATGCTAAGTCTATCAAACGATTTAGAATCAAGATACGCAGAAGGGGAGAACGACCTCAAAGGACACGCAAAAGCAAGACATTATCAAGGTCAAAAATACATGACCCAAATTGAAGATTTCACAACAGACTTGATGAAAAATCTTTTCGACTGTAATTGGGCTGACGTCAGACTTGTTTCTGGAACACATGCAAACTTAGCAACATTCAAAGGAATATCTTTAGCGACAAAAAACAATCGTATGGTTGTTTTACCGCTAAGTGCTGGGGCTCATATTACTCACGATTACTCTGGACTTGCTGGAAGAGTTCTAGGATTAGAGACTATTAATCACGCTTATGATATAAATGAACTAAATATAGACTCAGAAAAATCTGCAATAATAATTGACGCAGCAAGACCTGGAATAGTAACCTTTGGGGGTAGCGTATTCCCATTTCCCCATCCCGTTAAGGAATTAGCAAAGGTTGCCAAAGAAACTGGTGCATATGTAGCATATGATGCTGCTCATGTCCTCGGTTTGATTGCAGGAGGTGAATTCCAAAATCCACTTAAAGAAGGTGCAGACTTCATAACTGCATCAACCCATAAAACTTTCCCTGGACCACAAGGTGGTGTCATTCTTGCGAACTGTGAAGATGAACGAACTAAGAAAGCGATAAAAAAGGTCCAACATGCTGTTTTTCCATTAAGCGCCTCTAACACTCATCTTGGTAGACTTCCTGCTCTAGGATTGGCTGCACTTGAAATGAAAATTTATGGAAAAGAATTAGCAAAACAAACCATTAAGAATGCTCAAACAGCAGCTAAGTGTTTGTTTGAAAACGGTGTAAATGTTTTGGGTAAAAAGAATGGATTTACTATGTCTCATCAAATAGTTGTAGATGTTAAAGATTATGGTGGGGGTCAAAAACTTGCTTTTAGCCTTGAGGATGCTAATATAATTGTAAATAAGAATCTTCTTCCTTATGATAATCAACATAATCGCAGTGATCCATCGGGTTTAAGAATAGGTTTTCAAGATATCACACGCAGAGGCTTCAAAGCGGATGATATAGAATCTTTGTGCTCATTGATATTAGATATCATAAAAGGTAACAGAATTCCCTCCGAAGTTAGGAAAGATGTAACTGACTTGAGGAAAGATTTTAATAAAATTGAATATGGTTTCCAAAGTGTTGCTGAGATAAAAAATTATCTTAGGAAGACGATTCAATAATAGTTAGTTTTTTCATAGTAGGATTATCTCCTTTTTTGTTTGCTACGATAATCTTTTATATAAGAAAACATTTCTTTTTTCAAGTTAAAGGAAATTGGGCCTATGAATCGCCCCACGACGACTTCAGCAATGACTTCTTGGCAATTCTATAGCTTTAGCTATTTCTTTTATTTTTAAGCTCAGTTAGTTGAATTGAAGTTTTTAGCTTTCTGGGCTTTAGGAGAGTTTAGTTTTATGAAAGAAAATAATGAATTCATTCATCAAAAACGAATTGTGGTCAAGTTTGGAGGTTCCAGTCTTTCAGACCATGAACGGATATTGAGAGCAGTTACTGCAGTTGCTGAAGAAGCAAAAAAGGGTACCCAGCTTGCTGTTATTGTTTCAGCTATGGGTAAAACAACTGATACGCTATTTCATGCTGCTAGAAATAGTTCTAATGGAAAGTTGCATAAGAAAGATTTAGATGAGATTCTGGCGATGGGTGAGAGAACTAGTATCCGAATTATAGCTGCTGCTTTAAAAGCCCAAGGTGTTAACTCTCGATATGTTGATCCACATGATCCAGAATGGCCTATAATAACTGATGATCTATTTTCTGATGCTAATCCAATTCTTGACCTTTGTTATATGCGGGCTAAGCAGAATATTCTTCCTATTGTTGAAAAGGGTATCATTCCTGTTATTGCAGGTTTTATTGGTAGAACAAAAGATAATCGAGTCACTACACTAGGACGGGGTGGAAGTGATACAACAGCTTTTATTTTGGCTAAGGCCTTAGAGGCAGATGAACTTATTTTAGTTACTGATGCCGAGGGTATTATGTCAGCAGATCCAAAGATTATCGATTGTCCAAAGCGTCTTCCGGAGATCGATGTTGGCACTTTGATTGGATTGGCTGATTCGGGTACAAAATTCATACACAGGAAAGCTCTACGCTACAAAGATGCTTCCATCAAAGTTAGAGTAATTAAGCATAGCCATGGTAATCTGAATGCAGAGGGAACTTTAATCAACGGATCTTTATCAAATGAATTGAATGTTGAATTGACAAGTTCCACTCCTACCATGTTAGTTACAGTTGTTGGAAAGCGTATCTCTTCTCATCCAAAAGTTATAGAAGAATTGACTGAAACAGTGAAATGTTATGCAGAATTATTAGGATTATCTTTGAATTATGATTCAATGATTCTCTACATTTCCGAAAATTCTAACTCAAAAATTCTTTTAGAAAAGCTTCATCAAATAACAATAACTCATGAGGAAACATTAGCTATGTCTGTTAGACCACAATTAGCCCTCATCACAATCAAAGGTGTTGGTTTAGAAAAAACTCCTGGTCTTACAGGTAGAATATCTGAAGCATTAAGATTGAATTCTATTAATATATTTGGATTAATGACTATCACGTCCAGTATACTCTTGTTTGTGGAATGGGAGCAAAAAGAGAAGGTCCTAAACTTAATAGGAAACGCATTAAATGGTGACTGAAAATGTTAAAAGCAGCTGTATTAGGTGCAACAGGAAATGTTGGGCAAATTTTTGTCCAATTATTAGATGGGCATCCATGGTTTCAAGTTACAACTTTGGCGGCCTCAGAACGAAGTAAAGGAAGAACATATGGTGAGGCGTCTCGATGGAGACAAACTACTCCAATTCCTGATGATGTAGCTTCTATAGAAGTTGTTGATATAGATCCAAGTGCAGTTGAAGATGTTGATATTGTTTTTTCCGCTTTACCCTCTGAAGTTGCGGGAACTGTTGAAGAAGCATTCGCCAAAGCAGGTTATGTTATAGTAAGTAATGCATCTTCACATAGAATGGATCCTGATGTTCCAATGTTGAATCCAGAAATAAACTGTAATCATATTAGCCTTATAGATGAACAACGGAGAAAAAGGAAGTGGGATGGGGCAATTGTTACAAATCCAAATTGCAGCACAACTGTTCTTACTTTACCACTAAAACCGATCCAAGATGTATTTGGAATAAGGAGTCTTATAGTCTCTACGATGCAAGCTATATCGGGTGCTGGTTATCCAGGTGTGGCTTCTTTGGATATTGTTGATAATGTAATCCCATTCATAAACGGTGAAGAACCCAAACTTGAGTCAGAAACACAAAAGATACTTGGAACAGCATCAAAACCTGCAGATTTTAAGGTTTCAGCGAGTTGTCACAGAGTTTCAACAATTGATGGTCACATGGAAGCTGTTTTTGTTGAGACACGAGAAAAAGCTGAACCTACAGATGTAGCTGAAGCTATGGAAAACTTCGTTGGGGAACCTCAAAAACTACGGCTTCCGTCAGCTCCAGAAAAGCCAGTTATAGTCACTTGGGAAAAGGATCGCCCTCAGACTAGACTTGATCGTATGGAAGGCAAAGGAATGAGTACCGTTGTTGGAAGAATACGAAAAGATCCGGTACTTGATGGCGTGAAATTTATTGCGCTGGGGCATAATACGATCAAGTCTAGTCTGGGGGCGATCCTTTTTTACAGAGTATCTTCCAAAATGATAACAGAACAGTGTTTGTTCCAATGGATCATGGTGTGACCATAGGACCAGTAAAGGGACTAGAAAATATGCAAGCAATAGTTGACAAATTACTACTCGGAGATGTTGATTCAGTTCTTATCAATAGAGGTATAGCAAAAAAGGTTAACACGGGAAACTCGGGACTAATCATTCATCTATCTGGAATTTCTGTGCATTGTCCCGATCCAAATAACAAAGTACAAATCTGTTCTGTCATCGATGCAATAAGATTGGGTGCAGATGCTGTTTCAGTACATGTTAATATTGGATCTGATCATGAAGCAGAGATGATATCAACATTGGGCAATGTCGCTTGTGAATGTGATGACTTTGGTATTCCTCTCTTGGCTATGATGTATCCTCGTGGACCAAAAATCAAAGATTCTCATGCAGTTGATGTTGTAGCTCATGCTGCCCGATTAGGAGCTGAACTGGGCGCAGATATTATTAAAACAAATTATACCGGTGATATAGAAACATTCCAAAATGTTGTTGAATCTTGTCCGGTCCCAGTAATTATTGCTGGTGGACCAAAAGCCGAAACTAGTTTAGATGTTTTGACGATGGTGAAAGAATCAATAAATGCAGGGGGAGCAGGTCTTTCTATTGGTAGAAATGTATTCCAATATGAAGAACCAACTAAGATGATTAAAGCACTTTCCGCTATTGTTCATAAGAATTTTTCAGTTTCTGAGGCTATGAAAATTCTTGGTGAATCTTAATGAAAGAACTTTGGATCGAAGTTAGCAATAACCTTTCAGAAAATCAGAAAAACAAATTGTTCCAATCTGCGGTTCAAACTTGCGATGTAATATTGGTTAATCTAGATGATTTGATCAGTGCAAAAAAGTTTGGTTTGAAAGTTGCTTCAGAATCAGAGGAATCAGATATTATTGTCCTCAAAACATTCAATCCTGAAACTTTGAAAATCTTAAAAAATAAAGGAAAAACTGTTGCCCTAAAAATTAATATTCATAGCAAAAAGGATGAAACAACAGCCTTAGAAGCAGCTAATTTAAAGATTGATTACATTATAGTTGGAACTCCAGATTGGAAGATAATTCCTTTAGAGAATCTCATTGCCAAAACTAGAGGAAAAATTAAATTGCTTGCAGAGGTTTCAAATGTCAAAGAAGCCAAGGTTGCTTTAGAAACATTAGAACTTGGATCAGATGGGGTAGTTTTAAAAACTGACAGCTCTGAAGAGCTTAAAAAAACTGCAGAATTTATCAAGAAACCGCCTACTACCATTAAGTTGGTTCCTGTCAAAGTTTCCGAGATTAAGGAGATTGGAACTGGTGCTCGAATCTGTATAGATACATGTGAATTAATGAAACCTGGAGAAGGGATTCTTTTGGGTTGCCAATCGTCTGGACTTTTTTTAGTTCAGGCTGAAGTTCATGAAAGCCCATACGTAGAAACCCGGCCTTTCAGAGTCAATGCAGGTCCCCTATCATTGTATACTTTGACCTCTCCAACTAGAACCAGATATTTATCTGAATTGAAAAGTGGTGAAGAAGCCCTAGTTGTTGATCGTCAAGGTAATTTACGACTAACAAATGTAGCCCGAGCAAAAATTGAATGGAGACCTATGTTACTTATTGAAGCTGAGTATGAAAACAGAACTTTGAAATTAATTACACAAAATGCAGAAACAATACGTTTAGTTACTCCTAACGGTTCAAAAGCAGTTACAAACCTGAAAAAAGGAGACGAAATTCTAGCGAGAGTAGAAATGGGCGGTAGACACTTTGGAACCTTAGTTAAAGAAGAAGCTGTGATTGAACGTTGACAATCAGAGTTTGCCTATCACTTCCATCAAAAACTATTGACGAATGTATTAATTTAATTCGAAAAGCTGAAACTCTAAATCCTGATTTTATTGAAATTAGGTTGGATTATCTAGAAGAATTCAATCGTGTAAATGAAATCTCTTCTTACACAAAAATACCCTTAATTGCTACTAATAAATCTGTAGAACAACATGGTACATTTTCTGGAAGTGAGTTTGAACGTCAAAATATTTTGATTGAAGCAGCTAAAAACGGGTTTGAATATGTTGATGTGGATCTTGGAATTCAGAATCAAGCAAAATTAATTTCTAACTTACATGAACATGGAACAAAAGTTATTGTTTCTTACCATGATTTTATAAACACGCCTTCTTTATCCGAATTGAATATTATTCTTAATGAAATGATTGTTTTGCAAGCTGATATTTGTAAGATAATAACAACCGCTCAAAATATGAAAGATAATCTATTAATATTGAATTTTATTTCTGAGGCTTCTAAGAAAATCAAAATAGTTTGTTTTGCAATGGGTGAATTTGGAAAACATTCCAGATTAGTGTCTCCTTTGTTTGGTGCTTATTTTACATTTGCCTCTCTTGATAAAAAACGAAAAACTGCAGAAGGTCAATTGACTCTTCAAGAAATGAATCTAGCATATGAGACTTTGGGGCTAAAATAAATGAGAATAAACGGAAAAACAAACATCTGTGCAATAATAGGTGATCCAATAAAACATTCGCTTAGCCCAGTCATGCATAACGCAGCTTTTGAGGAATTAGATTTAAACTTTGTGTATGTAGCTTTCACAGTTAAGGTCCAAAACTTGAAGGCAGCAATTTTGGGTGCAAAGAGTTTAGGAATTCGGGGATTAAACATAACTATGCCTCACAAGAATGCTGTTATCAAATATTTGGATAACTTGGATAGTGTGGCTAAATCTATCAATGCAGTTAATACCGTTTCTAATCAAAAAGGAAAGCTAATTGGTTACAACACTGACGGAAGTGGTGTAACACTTGCACTGAAAGAAAATCAAATTTACCCCGAAAAGAAAAAACTTGTGCTTTTGGGAGCTGGGGGTGCAGCAAAAGCAATAGCCCATCAGGTAAGCCAAGATGTTAAAGAGCTCGTTATTCTCAATAGAACCATTTATAAAGCAAAAAAATTAGCAGAAATGCTAAAAAATTCAGGAATTAAAATTAACGCTCGGATTCTTTCCCCTAATGTTCTTATGGAAGAATTATCAACAGCGGATTTATTAATTAATGCTACCTCAGTGGGTATGAATCCAGACGCTGAAAAAAGTCCAGTCCCCTCTGAATACCTACGTTCTGATTTGGATGTAATGGATATCGTTTATAATCCAACAAAAACAAGATTACTAAAGGATGCTGAGGCTGTTGGTGCAAGGATTGTTTCTGGACTTGAAATGTTAATTTATCAAGGAGCTATTGCTTTTGAAATCTGGACTGGTTATCAAGCCCCCATTAAGGTAATGAGAACCGCTATATTAGACCAACTTAATAAAAAGAGGGCAGCTCCTTGAATGCGAAAGCCGAAGCAATTTCTCATGGTGCGGCTACAATAATTAATGCAATAGCAACAGGTAAAGGGGCAGCTATAGGCGTTGATTTGTGGACAAAAGCTACTCTGTTGATAGAATTTTATGCTATTTTGGTTTAGAAAAAAAGTATGGCGTTAAAGTTGAAACAGTTTCTACAATTCCTGTAGCAAGAGGAATGAAAAGTAGTAGTGCCGCAGCGAATGCTATTGCTTTGGCTACAATTGCTGCCTTAAAACAAAATTTAGATGATCAGTTAATCGTAAATTTGGGTGTTGATAGTGCATTAGACGCAAAAGTTTCCATAACGGGTGCTTTTGATGATGCCAGCGCATCATATTTTGGTGGAATAGTGATAACTGATAATATACAAAGGAAAATTGTCAAACGCTTCGAACTGACTGAAAAACCATTTGTTTTATTTTATGTTCCTTCAGAAAAGAATTATACAATAAAATCAAACATTACTCGTATAAAGAGTGTAGCTTCTGTTGTTAAAGTTGCATATAATGAGGCTTTGAAAGGAAATTATTGGGCAGCTTTAACTCTGAACGGATTGATATACTCATCAACGTTGGGATATGATCCATCACCTGCAATAGATGCCTTAAGTGCAGGGGCTCTTGCCTCTGGTCTTTCTGGAACTGGGCCAGCAGTTTGTGCTATAGTTCCAGAGAAAAAAGTGACTTCGGTTAAAGAATCTTGGACGAAACTTGAGGGAGAAATAATTGAGACTCGTATTAATACCGAGAAAGCAAGAATAGTTGGGTAGATAAATATGGATATCGTAATTGGGAAAACGGAAAGTATTAGTGGTTCTGTTTCAGCTCCTCCCTCAAAAGCGTATACTCATCGAATGTTAATTGCTTCATCACTCTCAAATGGAGTATCTAAAGTATTGAATCCATTAGTTTCAGAAGATACGCAGGCTACTTTAAGAGCAGTAAATGCTTTTGGTGTAAAAACTGAAATAAATGAAAATTATTGGACAATTTATGGTCAAGAATCAGTTACAACTCCATCTGATGTTGTAGATTGTAGGGAATCTGGATCAACTCTTCGGTTCATGATTCCTGTTGCAGCTCTTGCCTCTGGTCCATCTAGTTTCCTATTTGGGGCCTCATTTGAGAATAGACCTATTACCCCTCTTCTTAGAAGTCTACAGGACCTAGGTGCAGAATCTACTGTTAATAAAAATTCGGTTTCAGTTTGTGGGGGAGGAATCAATGGTGGAAGAACTTCCATTAGAGGTGATATAAGTTCCCAGTTTATTTCTGGATTATTATTTGCTTGTCCAAAGGCAAAAAAAGACACTGAAATATCTATTTCCACTCCTTTAGAATCTAAAGGATATGTAGAAATGACACTTGAAGTACTAGTTGAACATGGGTTAGAAGGATCGATTAATCCCAATCTTTCTAAATTATGGATTCCTTCAAACCAAAATTATTCTCCTTGTGATCACGTTGTTCCAGGAGATTTTTCTTCAGCAGCTTTTCTTTTTGCTGCAGCAGCAATAACTTCATCAAAAATTACAGTAAAGAATCTTAATTATAACACATCTCAGGGTGATATTGCAATATTGGAAATATTAGGTGACATGGGGGGATTAATAACTGTAGGAAATGATTTTATCACTTTTGAGGGAAATCAATTATCTGCGGTTGATATAGATGCAAAAGATATCCCAGATTTAGTTCCTATATGTGCTGTCCTTGCTTGTTATGCTCATGGAACAACGGAAATTTTTCATGCCCATAGGCTCAGGTACAAAGAATCAGATCGACTTGATTCAATGTATAGAGAACTGAAAAAAATGGGAGCTAACATAACACAAAAAGAAGATGGTTTAATCATAACAGGTTCATCTGATTTACATGGTACAATTATCGATTCTCATAATGACCACAGAATAGCGATGGCTTGTGCTGTAGCCGCTCTCGGAGTCAAAGGAAAAACAAAAATTCAAAATGTTGAATGCATAAATAAGTCCTATCCAAACTTCTTTAATGATATGAAAGTTTTAGGAGTGAACTTGATTGGGAGCTAACTCGATAGGAAAAGAGTTTGTTGTAACCTGTTTCGGTGAAAGTCACGGTAGATGTATTGGAGTAGTGATCGATGGATGTCCAGCAGGTCTTCCTATAGCTGAAAGTGATATTCAGAATGAAATTGACAAAAGGTTACCTGCTAATCAAGAAATTGTATCTTCAAGAAGAGAAAAAGATATTGTTGAGCTTCTTTCTGGGATTTATGAGGGTTTTACTACAGGTGCCCCAATTTGCGCTTTGGTATGGAATAAATCGGTAATCTCTTCCGATTATGATTTGATTAAAGATAAGCCTAGACCTGGACACGCAGATTATCCTGCTAGAATTAAATATATGGGATTTGCAGATTACCGTGGAGGGGGAAGATTCTCAGGTAGATTAACTGTTGCGTTTATTATAGCCGGTGCTGTAGCTAAAAAACTTCTAGATTTCTTTGGTGTTGAAATCTTAGCCTATACGTCTGAGATTGGAAATGTTAAACTTAAGAAAGATTTGTCTATCAATAATATTCGAACAAATACTTACAAAAGTTCTGTAAGATGTCCCGACCTTGATCTATCAAAGGAGATGGTGCATAATATTTTGAAAGCAAAGAAGGAAGGAGACAGCTTTGGAGGAATTATCGAATGTATTGCTTTAAACCTACCTGTTGGAGTTGGAGAACCTATATTTGATTCTCTCGATGCTGATATTGCAAAAATGCTTTTTGACATACCTGCGATAAAAGGTGTAGAATTTGGATTAGGTTTTAAAGCTTCAAAATTACGTGGATCAGAAAATAACGATTTATATTCTGTTAAAAATGGTGAAATTGAAACCATAACCAACAACTGTGGTGGGATTCTAGGGGGATTATCCTCAGGAATGCCTTTAGTAGTTAGATTAGCAGTTAAACCTACTCCATCAATTTCGAAAAAACAAAAGACGGTTGATATCTCGACAAATGAGGAAACATCTATCACCATAAGTGGTAGACATGATCCCTGTATAGTTCCAAAAGCTGTACCAGTTGTTGAAGCCGCAGTTGCTTCTATTTTAGTAGATCATCTAATTCGTGGAGGTTTTATACCAAAAGTTTTGGGAGTTGAAGTTATTGAAGAATATTGTGACGATAAGACGAAAGATTGACGTTATTGATGAAAAAATTGTTCTTTTATTAAAAGAACGGATGGATTTGTGTAAAGACATAGGAAATGTTAAACGTGAACTTGGAATTTCGGTTAAAGACCGCAGAAGAGAAGATGAAGTTTACTTACATATAATGTCAAAAGCATTAGAATCTGGACTTGATCCACAAAAGGTTGAAGCTATCTTCAAAGAAATAATTGCATTAAGTGTCTTCGTTCAAGGTGCCGAATAATAAGATTTAAAGCACAATTAAACACTCTTTAAAAAAAGTTAATTCCAATAGTTTCTGGATGTTGAGTAGCCATGTTATATGAAATAAGCGAAAAAGCGATACAACTTGAGAATCAAGGAAAAAGTATCATAAAATTTAATCTAGGTGATCCAGATCTACCAACACCACCTGAAATAATTGAAGCAGCCTATGAAGCCATGAAACAAGGAAAGACGAAATATTCCTCTGCTGCTGGAGAAAAGAAATTACGAGAAGAACTGGCAAGTATTCACAACGTTTCTTTGGACAATGTTGTGGTAACTACAGGTTCAAAATGGGCAATTTTCTCTTTAATGTCTATTCTATTAAAGAAAGGTGATAATATTGTTGTTCCTTCACCTCATTGGACCAGTTATGAATTGCAAGCAAAAAATTTTGGAATAGACTTCCGCACATTAAATAGTGACATTGAATCTGATTGGAAACCAAATATTGAAAAACTTGAAAAATTGATTGATGACAGAACCAAGTTAATAATACTCAACAGTCCCAATAACCCAACAAGCAGAGTTCTTGACGAAAAAATTTTTGGAGAAATTGTTGAAATAGCTAACAGCAAAGGTGTCACCATTTTATCCGATGAAGTGTATTCTGATATTAGTTTTGTTAAAACCAAATCTATCTTAGATTTTGGGGAAGGCAATATATTGGTGAGTGGATTTTCAAAATCATTTTTGATGACTGGTTGGAGAATAGGATATGCAATTGTTGAAAAAGACCTTGCAAAGAAGATGATTAAATTTAATCAGATTACCACAACTTGTGTTCCGGCATTTATCCAATATGGTGCCTTAAAGGGTTTGGAATCTAGAAAAAGGATTGCAGATAATATACGAAGAACGTTTAAGATTAGAGCCGATACGGCTTACAGTGTTCTTTCAAAGACAAAAATGCAATTTTCTCGTCCTGATGCGCCATTTTATTTATTCCCTAAAGTTGAAAATTTGGATTCAGAACGGTTTGCTTTAGACCTCTTAGATAAGGGTGTGGCTATTGCTCCAGGAACTGCTTTTGGAGACTATAAACAATACTTTAGAATAGCATTAACTTGTGGAGAAGACAAAATCAAAAGAGGATTGGAGACGTTGTGTGAGGCTCTACCTTGAGAGTAGCAATTATTGGCGCAGGAAAAATGGGGCAATGGTTCACAAAATATTTTCATGAAGAAGGATTTTCTGTAGTTGTATCAAGCAGAACTAAAAATAAACTCAAAGCTTTAGAAAATAAGTTTGATGTTGATTTAGCCAATAACAATGTTGAAGCTCTAGAAGATGCTGATTGGATTTTGTTATGTGTTTCATTGGATAGTCTAGATACAGTATTAACTGAGATCGGTTCTTATGTAAAACAAAATCAGGTTATTATGGATATTAGTTCGATCAAAGAAATTCCTCTAAATCTTATGCATAAACATGTAAAGAGTGCAATAACTTTAGGAACTCATCCAGTTTTTGGTCCTGGAGCAAAAAATCTTGTAGGTCAAAATTATGTTTTAACTCCGATAAAAGAAAATGAAATACAGTTTGCTAAGAAATTCAAAAGATGGTTAGAAGAACGGGGTGCCTCTGTATCTGTTATGACTCCAAAAAAGCATGATATGTTAATGTCCTTAGTTTTAGGTTTTCCTCATTTTGTTGGTTTAGTTGCTGGTGATACTCTTGGAGACAGAAATGATTTTTCAGAGGCAAAATCTGTAGGTGGAGCAACATACAAATTATTGTTGACTTTGGTTGAAGCTGTTTCTTCTGAGGAGCAGACTTTCTATTCGAATCTACATATGAGTCTGCCTGAGATAGAAAAAATTGAGAATATTTTCTTGAATAAAATTGAAGAATGGCTTCAGTTAGTCAAAAATAAAGATTGCCAAGGTTTTGCTTCTAAGATGGGGCAAGTTAAAAAACGGTTGAAAGAGCTAGATCCTGAATATGAAAATGCTTACAAAGCGATGTATAGAATTATGGGCAATTTTTAAAGTTTAATTTGGGTTTTTTCAGCTGCTTTGTATGAACCTAATATTTTTATAAATAATGTTTTGTCTTTTATGTTTTTCAATGCTTCCTGACATTTTGTTTCAGTTCGATGTCCCTCAAAGTCCAAATAGAAATGGTATTCCCATGGTGTTTGTTTTGTTGGTCGAGATTCAATTTTAGTTAAATTTATGTTTCTATCTGCAAACTCTTTCAAAACTTTATGCAATGCTCCAGGAATCGATTTAGCTGCAAAGATTATCGAAGTTTTATCTTCTCCTGAATATGGTGAATCTTGTTTATCTAGAACAAAAAATCTAGTAGAATTATTTTTTACATCTTCTATTTCTCGTTCCAATATGGTCATATCATAAATTTGTGCAGCTCTTTCGCTGGCGATGGCAGCAGAGTCCATCATTTTTTCTTCCTTGATCATTTTTACACTGCCAGCTGTATCAAAAGTGGATATTGCCTTCAAATTATGTTTCTCTAAGAATTTTCGACATTGGGCTAAAGCTTGAGGATGACTGAACACCGTTTTTATTTGTTCTAGTTTGCTGTTCTTGTGAGCAATTAGACAGTGACTGACTCTAATTATTATCTCACCACAGACTTTCAGGTCGTATTCCAAAAAAAGATCATAAGTTCGGTTTACGCTGCCTTCTATTGAATTTTCAATTGGAACAACTCCGTAATTGACTTTACCAATTTTTACATTTTCAAAGACATCGTCGAAGCTTTTACAAGGTTTAACCTCAATATTTTGACCAAAAAAATTGTAAACTGCCATCTCACTGTATGCTCCAAGTTCGCCTTGAAAAGCAGCCTTCACATAATTCACCGTAAATATCTGGAAGCAAACCCAAAATAAAACAGTTTACCACAAAAGAAAATATTTTAATATTGACAAAAACCTCAGTCCATCATGCGACAGGAACTCAAAACAACCAAGGAAACAAGTGCTCACCAAAAGATTGTTCGGGGATTCTTTTTTGTTCTTGGAACTATTTCTCTTGTTCTTGGAGCTATTGGAATTGTTTTACCTATATTACCCACAACTCCATTTTTACTTCTTTCTTTAGCTTGTTATCTGAGAAGTTCGACTCGAATGACTCACTGGATACTAAACAACAAGTATTTTGGAAAATATATCCGAAATTACAGAGAAGGGAAAGGTATACCAATAAAAACGAAAATCTTTGCAATTATCGTACTATGGGCTTCAATTACTGTCTCATCTATTTTCATAATACACATATTGTTAGTTCAGATAATTTTATTCGTAATTGCGGGTGGAGTGACACTACATTTGATTAGGCTACCAACTTACCGAAATTAATTATTTTTTGCTCTACGTTTAGCAAAATCCGGCAGTTTAGTTAATGTTTTTTTCAAAACTTCTATACTATCTGTATACTCTTGGATATCGATGTGTTCATTTGGTGTGTGATCCAGAGTTGAATCTCCTGGTCCATATGTCACTACTGGAATCTTTAAAGCATTACCTAGAACATTCATATCTCCTGTACCGGTTTTTCTTGAGAAAGAAGCATAATTTAGTGTCGTTTTCCTTATTCCCCATGCAAGTGCACGGACAATAACAGATCTGCGATCTGCCTCAAATGCTTTAGCAACGTCCATTTGTTCTAAAGTAACTGTAACTTTTGGATTAGTTGCTTTGTATCTGTCGATCTTTCGTTTTACCTCTTCAAAAACTTGTTCAGGAGTTAACTGAGGTGGAATACGAAGTTGAACAAGTATTTCACAATTAGACGGAATAAATGAACCAGAAGTGTTACCACCTTTTATTCCAGTTAAACACGAAGTAATGGAGTAAAAGCGACTCTTTAACTTCTCTTCACGTAAATGAAGCCTATTTATTTGCTTCCAAAAGTCCATTGCCTTTTCAATGGCATTATCGAAAAGCCAAGGAGCAGCAGAATGACCCGAAGGTGTTTCAACTGTAACTTTAACTGTTAAAATTCCCTTATAACCAAAAACAACCTTTTCTAATCCACTTGGTTCACCAAAAATAGCGTAATCAGGTTGGATGCCCTCTTCTACAAAATGTTGGATTCCTGTTCCTCCTTTTTCTTCATCAACAACGCCAACAACTAGAATCTTTCCTGGATAATTAGATTTCACAAATTTGGATGCAGCTACAATCATTGCAGCCAAAGGACCCTTTGCATCCACTGAACCTCTACCATATAATTGTCCGTCCTCGATGCGAACTGGTATTTCTCCTTCTACTGTATCCATATGTCCACATAATAGAACAACGGGGTTTCCATTTCCAATTTCTCCAATGACGTTTCCCACCTTGTCTCTATGAACAACAAAGCCTAGTTTTTTCATCTCTTCTGCTAAGAAAACAGAAATTTCTTCTTCATTTCCTGATGGACTATAAATTTTAATCATGCGAGTCAATAAATTGACTGCATACTCTTTGTTCATCTATTCTCCTGCTCCATGACCTCATCCAGAACATTAACTACTTTATCGATTTGCTTTTGATCGATAACTAGAGGTGGTAAAAATCGAACAACATTCCTTCCCGCATCTAATACAAGTACACCTTTTTTCATGCAGCCAATCAATATATTGTATACATCAAACCGAGTTTCCGTTCCAATCATGAGACCTAAACCTCGGACTTCTCGAATTACCTTGTGCTTTTCAGCTAAATCGGTCAATTTGTTCTTTAGATATTCTCCAAGATTTGCTGCACGTTCAGGAAGCTTTTCCTCAATAAGGACATCTATTGACGCCGAAGCCGCGGCACAAATAAGAGGGTTACCACTAAAAGTGCTAGAATGTTCTCCACGTTGAAAAGAATTCATAACCTCTTCTTTAGCAAATGTTACCCCCATCGGTAAACCACCGGCTATTGATTTAGCTAAACACATTATATCTGGAATTACATTCCAATGTTCACATGCGAAAACTTTTCCTGTACGACCAAAACCAGTTTGAACTTCATCAAATATCAATAAAATATTTTTTTCATCACAAATTTCCCTTAATGCTGGAAGAAAGTCGTTAGGGGGCAATAGAACTCCTCCTTCACCTCTAATGGGTTCAATAATTATAGCTGCTGTTTTATCAGATATTGAAGCTTTAACTTTCTCCAAATTAGGAGGAACATGTTTGAAACCTGGAACCAAGGGCATAAAAGGTCTACGATATTTCTGTTTCCATGTTGCGGAAAGCGCACCCATAGTTTTTCCATGAAATGCACCCATCATTGCAATTATTTCAGTTTTTCCTGTAAATTTACGAGCAAGTTTTAGTGCACATTCTACCGATTCTGCACCACTACTTGAAAGAAACACTCTTTCCATTGCTTTAGGTGCTATACTGATCAGTTTCTCTAATAGTTCCGATCTTGAATCGTTATAAAATGATGCATGACAAGCAATCAATTTTTCAACTTGATTTTTTACTGCATTCACAACTTTTGGATGACAGTGACCAACAATAGCTACTCCATAGCTACCTGTGCAATCAATATACTCGTTATCTTCTATATCCCAAACTAATGCTCCTTTTCCCTTCACCAAAGTTAGGTTTCTTTTAGCAAAGGTCTGCGCCATTATTCTTTCTTCAATTTCAATAATCTTTTTTTCATTCACTAGTTATCACCGTACAATTTTCATGTTTAATTGCAGAAGAAATTGGATCCTTTCTGATACCTGAACATATTATCACTTCATTTACTCCATTTTTTATGGCTTCTTGTGCAGCGTAAACTTTTGTAATCATGCCGCCTCCGATTTTTTTCATTTTACTTTCTATATCTTCTACAGATAATTCATGAACCAATTTACCATCCAACATTAAACCCTGTACATCGGTTAACAAAACCAGTTTATCAGCTTTCAAAGCTCCTGCGATATTAGCTGCGGTTCTATCAGCATCAACATTAAGTGGTTCATATTCTTCACTTACTGCTATTGGAGAAACTAAAGGAACGAAACCATTTTTTAAAAGAATTGATAATAGAGAATCATTGACTTTGTTTACTTTTCCAGTATATCCGCCGTCTATGACTTGTTTTCTTCCTTTTTCGTTGACAATAACTAATCTTTTTTTGCGATCTGCTCTTAATAAGAAACCATCTAAACCTGAAAGTCCCACAACAGGTATTTCTTGTTTCTGAAGAGCAGAAACCAGTTTTTTATTTATTCTCCCAGCCATAACCATTGTGAAAATTTCCATGGTCTCCTTATCTGTATATCTGCTACGAAATCCTGTTGGGGAAAATACAAATTTTTGTTCTTTCCCTAATTTTGCAGCTATTTCTGTTACTCCTTTTCCTCCGCCATGGACCAAAATCAATTGATCGTCAGAAAGAATCTTTTTTATGTCCGACACAATTTCTGGAGGTACCTCTTTTAGAATACTCCCGCCAACTTTTACTACAATTAACATTTTTTATCACATCGGATGATAACCTTGGCATTCCAATCCGGTAGTTTCTTCAACACCTAACATAACATTCATGCATTGTACACCTTGACCTGAAGCACCTCTCATAAGATTATCAATTGCTGAAAAAGCGAGTATTCTATTTGTTCGAGGATCTAGTTCAAAGCCGATATCAACATAATTTGATCCCATAGTGATTTTTGGATCAGGCAACTGATATGGACCTTTCTTAAATTTCACAAACCTAATAAAATGTTCATCCTGATACATGGAACGATAAAGTCTCCAGACATCCTTTGTTTCAATAGGTTCTTTTAAAAATGCATGAATTGTAGAAAGAATGCCTCTTATCATATTAACTGCGTGGGGTGTGAAGCATACAGTTATTTTTTCCCTAGAAAGTAAATTTAGTTCCTGTTCAACCTCAGCTACATGCCTATGATCTGCTACTTTGTACGGTCTTACACCTCCAGCTCTTTCAGGATGATGAGAAGCAACTGTTGGTTTTTGACCTGCACCAGAAGAACCTATCTTAACATCAGCCACTATTCTATCTTCTTCTATTATACCTGACTTTACGAGAGGAGCTAATCCTAAAATTGTAGCAGTTGACATGCAACCTGGACAACCTATCAGTTTTGCTTTTTTGATTTCTTCACGATGGAGTTCAGGACAACCATAGACTGCTTCTTTTAACAGATCAGGATGTGTATGTTTCCATTTGTACCATTTAGTATAATCTTCTGGATTCTTAAGACGATAATCTGCGCTCATATCGATTACTTTCAATCCTGTTTCAAGAAGTTGAGGTACGAGGTTTAATGATTTGCCATGAGGCATAGCGGCAAAGACTATATCGCAGTCTTTTGTAATTTGTGAAATATTTGGAGCTGTGAATTTTAGTTGTGTTGCTCCTCTAAGATTTGGGTGAACAGTAAAAACGAATTCTCCTGCATTTGCCCTTGATGTCACTGTGGTCAATTCGACTTTTGGATGTGGAAGCAATAATCTAACTAACTCGCCACCCACATATCCTGAACCTCCAATTACTCCAATCTTCATTATTTTTTCTCCTTTTTATGAATCAATTATACTTTTAGCTCCATTAAGTAGAGCTTCTGCTAAATTTATCCCAGCAGCTAACCTAGTTTGTTCCCAAAATTCTGGACATGCATTAGTTTCATGGAACATAATATTATGTTTATTTTTTTCCATATTTTCTTCAATAATTTTTTGGATTTTCAAGTAAGCATCTTGATTCTTGTAATTTTCAAAGGTTTTTTCCAATCTTTTATTCCATACTGGAAAATTAGTCCGTTTAGTTTTGTCCAGTTTAATGCTTTTTACGGCATTAAATGAATTTTCAAGTTTATCGAACAATCCTTTTAGATATTCATCATCAACAAATTTATTCTTCCCGACTTCAACCATGGCATCAAAAGCTAAAAGATAAGATTTGCTTTCTTCACCCATTGCTGCACCGCATTTGGCTGAAATTTCTCTTATATGTTGAGGCAGTTTTACTCCTATAACCATGTTACCCAGAAATGTGTTTGTACGGAAATCTTTGAATCCAGCTCTTGCTAAGGCTGTTGGATAACAGTAAGGTTTTTTCCCGTTTTCTTTTGTAACTATTATTCTCAAATCATAAAACCATTTTTCGACTAGATTTTGGGCTAAAACTCCTACTGGATTAATTATTGATGGTTTAACTTCTCTGAGGATATTTAGTAACTCTTCACGTTCTTTAGCAAGTTTAACACTTTTTCCATGTGTACCTGCATCAGGTTTGACTACAATATTGCTGACAAGTTCTTTTTCCAGTAGGTCTGCTATATCATTCTCGTTATGTATTTCCCTTCCATCCAAAGTTTTTTCATTGGAGTCGACTGGAATAAAAACTGTATCTGGAATGTTGATACCTGCTTTCCAAAAATGAAGTAAGGATCTTAATTTACTAAAACATGCGTATTCAACACATTGAGGATTTATTACGTGTTTGCCGAAAGCCTCAAGAACGTTGGCTGCAAATAACCTACGGTTTTTGCTTTGGGCACGATTTAAAACTACTTCTATATCTTTGACAGTGTCTGTATAATCCTTTCCTTTGGTTCGTAACTTGTACCCTTTTTCATTAAATCGGACAGCAACTTTACGGAATGGAATGTAAACTAAATCAATTCCCATCTCCTCAGCTGTCATTTTAATTCCTTTTTCGTCGGTTTCGGAGCTCTCAAACAAAATTCCGATACTCATCTCTGTTCCTTCATCCTTGGTTAAACCCTTTTTATTGTTCTATAGGTGTTTTTTGGTTTGGAAACATACTATTTTAGATTTGAACATTAAAAAGAAACAATAAGTGGAATTTATTCTCCCCAATCTTCTCCTTCTATTCCAAGTTCTTTAAGTTCGACGCAGTCGCCTTTGTTTTCAGTCACTTCTAGTTCAAGACCACAGCTTGGACAGCTTAAAATCTCTCCTTTCATGACGTCCTCTGGAATTTCGATTTCTGCATCGCAATCGGGACAGTTGGCTTTCTTCACAACTTACACCTCTCTGGTTTAAAGTGAGCCATTATAAAAAATCTTGC
>JARRMB010000007.1:0-22129 GCA_037386325.1 Candidatus Bathyarchaeota archaeon | reverse complement strand
AATTATTAATAGATAATCTAACTCCAATTTCCGATAGAGCGTTTTCTGCTAAGAAGTAAATATACAAAAAATGGAACTCCAAGAATGGATGTGATTATTCCTACAGGAATTTCAGCTGGACTCAACAACATACGAGCCATTGTGTCACATAGAATTAGTACAATTGCTCCCAGTAAAGAAGATGTTGGGATTAATATTCTATGATCTGGACCTACTAGAATCCTAGTTGTGTGAGGAATAATTAAACCAATGAAACCAATTATACCACTTATCGAAACCGCGGCAGCGGTGATTAAAGAAACACAAATTAACATTCTTGTCTTAAGCTTCTCAGAGTCAACTCCAAGATGTTGGGCCTGGGTTTCTCCAAGTGAAATCATGTTCATGTCTCTAGCAAAATAAAAAATAACTAATAATCCTCCAAAAATTAAGGGAGAAGCAATAATAACATGATTCCAACCGGCAACTTGAAGACTCCCCATTATCCAATATATTATTCCATGTAATGCATCTGCACTAACAAGCTTAATTAGTGAAACAATAGCTGATAGGAAACTACTAGCAGCAATTCCTATTAATAACAATGTTAGCATAGAAGCACCACCACCACGTTTTGCAACATTATAAACTACAAAAATTGTCCCAAGGGCTCCAATAAAAGCCATTAATGGTACTGCATACAAGAATCCAAGAACTGTAGCGCCTAATCCAAATCCGATAGCTAATGAAGCTCCAAGACTTGCCCCAGCAGAGATTCCAAGAACATATGGATCAGCCATTGGATTTCTAAGTAATCCTTGTAGGACAACGCCAGCAGCTGTTAGGGCTACTCCAACAATAGCAGCTGCAATAACTCGAGGTAGTCTGATTTGAAGAACAATTTCAGTTTCAATCAGATTTGTATCAGTTTTAATAAAATCGCCTATTATTGGTACATTTTTTAGTAAAATTGTATAAACGTTGTTTAATGAAATTTGCATTGAACCAACTGAAATTGTAACTAAAACTACCAGAATCAAAGCAACTACAAGTAAGAAAACGATTATTTTCCATCGTGAAAGACGATTTAAATAAGGGTGAGGCAAGTTTTCGGTCATTTAAATCAACGACCTGCCTTCTCCCTATTATTTCTACTTCTTTATCTAACTGCTACCAAAAACTTCAGGATGGAAAATTTTTCCTAATGCTTCTATTCCGTCAACGATATCTGGACCTGCAACAGTGATTAAGTTTTCATCGACTTCATAGATTTTATTTTCGTTAACAGCTGCTAAAAGATCCCAACTTTCACGACTCTTTATTTCTTCTGGAGTACAACCATAATAACTTGACATTACTCCTTTTGAAATAATTATAATATCGGGATTAGCTTTTAGAATTTCCTCGGTTGACGTAGTCAAATATTGACCTTCATAATCTGCGAATACATTAATTCCTCCGGCCATAGTAACTAATTCATCAACAACAGAATCTGCACCAAAACTATTCATGCCACCATATTCAACATATACAGTGGGTTTAGCTAAGTCTTTGGTTTTATCTTCAATATTTTGGGCTTGACTAAGAGTCTCTTCAACAAAAGTTTCTGCTTTATCATTTTGTCCTGTGACTTGTCCAACTAAAGAAATATCTTCGAGATACCCAGTAAATCCAGAATGGGTTACAACTACCACTGTTTTTCCTAGTTCTATGAATCGATTAGCGGTTGAAAGCTGGAATCCACCTTTAGATAATATTAGATCAGGATCTAAGCCTACAACTGTTTCAATGCTTATTGTTTGGAAGTCTCCAACTGTGGCTATTTTTCCATCGTCTATTGCTGTTTGAATTTCTGTTGAATAACGGTCATATATTGGTACTCCGACAATTTTGTCTTCTAACCCTATTGCGAAGAGTATTTCGGTACAACTTGGGGCTATTGATACTATTCTTTCGGGATATTCTGCAAATGTAACTGTATTTCCTGCTCCATCCACAATTGTTAGTGGGTTTTCTAATTTGGTAGATTTTGGTTGTGTGAATTGGATTGCCCCAACTATTCCAATTGATACTACCGCTATCGCGGCAACGATTATGATTATTGTTTTTCTGTTCATATTTTTCAACTCAATATTAGGATGGATTATCCAACCATATCATTTATAACTATTTTGTGTTAATCCGCATGAACATAACTTCGTACTTAATTAAGGTAGCGAATAAAGAAAAAAACCCTATGTTAATTAAAAAAGAACAAAAAATAATTAGAATTAAATTTAAAATATTTTTGTAATATTGATGTGGTTTGTGATAATATTTCTTTTTTGATTAACAAATTATTATTATAATTTTTTTGGGTGTTTTAGGGAGATGTTTGAGTTATTGATTTTTTAAGTTTTCTATTGGAAAATCAATGTTTAAAGCATTCATTTGTAAAATATTGCGAATTTTTGTGTTTGGTTTTACAGACACATGCTTTATACATTGTTGTTTCAACAATTCAGAGGCCCCTAATCCAAGTTTATTAGAAAAAACATGTGTTACATAATTATCTGCTAGCAGTTTTACAGCTAATGGTCCTGCGCCGTGATGATATTTTGCTGCACTATTGTCCAATATTGTTACATCTGTTATGTTTTGATCATTTATATCCAAAATTGTGAAAGTTTTTGCTCTACCGAAAACTCCGGATATAACATCGTCCAATCCTTTTTTCGCATTAGTCGCAAAAGCAAATCTAAGTTTTCCCAAAAAGAATTCACCTCCCCATTGATGGTTTAAATAAGTTTATTTCTCGATTTTTGTTTTTAGTTCTTCGATTCTAGCTTTGACGCCGTCCATTTCTTGATTGAGATCCGTTTTTTCAGCTTCTAGGTCTTTTTCATAGTTTTCTAATGCATTTAATTCTTGTTCGGGAGTTTGCTGTTGTAATACTGGAGGATAAACCTGAGAAATTGGTTGAACTGGTACTATTGTTGGGTATACAAATTGTCGTCTCCCGTAACCTCTACCAAAACCTCGGCCTCGTCCTCTGCGCATCCCTCGACCGTATCCACATGCTTGATTAATATATCCCGGTACTGGATAACCTGCGCAATATCCTGCTGCTCTCCCGGTCATGGGTCCGGCACCCAAAGGTCCTGTTTTATCTCCTCTTGGCAATTTTTTCACCTCTATTTTTGTGTCTATGCACAAATATATAATTATTAGATAATGCACAGAAATATATAAGTATTATGGAAGTTGAAATATAGTTTTGATAATAATGTCATACGGTAGAAGACATAGAAGAGGACAAAGAGGAAGATTCCCAAAACCTGTAACCATACCTAATCCCGCAAAAACCAGAAAATTCATCCCCCATCCATTAACAAAAGAAAGCACCATAATTCTGGAACCTGCAGAATTAGAAACTCTACGATTAGTAGATCTCGAAGGATTATCTCAACAACAGGCAGGAACAAAAATGGGTGTTTCTCGCGGTACAATCTGGAGACTAGTTAAAAGCGCACGAAAAAAAGTAACCCAAGCCCTAACTGAAGGTCAAATTCTAGTTGTTACCAATAAAATATAAACAATACAACAAATATAATAAACTAGACAATAGATGTGCGAACTCAAAGTAATAATAAACCAGAAAATGGTATTTGAGAACGCGATTTATGCAAAAACAATAGAAACAAATATTTTCGTAAAAGATGTTCTTGGAAACTCAAAAATATTCAAAAATCATTCAATCACTGAAGTCAACATTCCAAAAGAACAAATGATTCTAACGCCAATATAACTTAGTTTAGTTCTAATATTTCATAAAAAGAATCGCTAAAGTTAGAACGTACGCTAAATTATTCAGGGAAAGTAGAACTTAAGTAATTACAAGTCTTTTTCCATAGAGTTTTAATTGAGGTTGAAACTTTACTTTGAGGTAAATATTCTATAATCGGTTTTCCTGCAATTATAGCTTCAGTAAATTTTGAATCAAAAGGAATTGTTCCAACCATTTCGATCCCTTTGGATTTACAATAGTGAATTATTTTAGAGCTATTTTCTTTATTTAAATCAAATTTGTTTATGCAAACAACAGAAAAAATCTTAAAATGATCAAGCAAAGTTAGAGCTCTTTTCATATCGTGAATTCCAGATAATGTTGGCTCTGTAACTACCACCCCCAGATCAACTCCGCCCAAAGAAGCGATTACTGGACAACCGATTCCTGGGGGTCCATCATTAATAATTAGTTTTAGATTCTTTTTCTTAGCTATTTTTTTAGCATTATTTCTCACCAGAGTTACAAGTTTCCCCGAATTTTCTTCTCCAGGATTTAGTAAAGCATGCGACATCATTCCGTATTTAGTTTTAGAAATGAAAGTATGTCCAGAGACTCTTTTTTCAAGTTTTATTGCAGCTAAAGGACAAATATAGACGCATACATTACATCCTTCGCATAAAATTGGATCCACTTCTTGGTTGTGTATAGCATCAAATCTACAATATTTTTGGCATTTTCCACATTGAACACATATGTCTTTTTCAATAACAGCAACCCTAGATGCATTAAATTCATGCGTTTGCAAAACTTCTGGTGAAAGTAGCATATGAAGATCTGGTGCATCTACATCACAATCAGTTAAAACAACATTTTGGGATAATGCTGCAAAAGAAGCGGTTAAACTTGTTTTTCCAGTTCCACCTTTTCCACTCAAAATTGTGATTTCTTTAACCATTTATTTTACCTCGAAATTCTTTTTAGAATGTTTACAAATTTCTTCTTCCATTCAGTCATTTCTGACACGAATGGCACACCACGAGAATACAATTCAGCTATTTTTTTATCGAAAGGAATCTCTAGAAGTAACGGAATTTCTTCTTTTTCACAGTAGTCGTAGATTGATGTGTCACCTATTCCTGCTCGATTTATTATTACACCCATGGGCACGTTAAGATCTCGTAAAACTTGAACAGTAATCTTAAGATCATGCAAACCAAAAGGTGTTGGTTCTGTTACAAGAATACAGTAATCAGTTTCATGAACTGAAGCAACTAAAGTACAAGCAGTTCCAGGTGGAGCATCTATCAAAACAGTTTTTCCTTGTTCTATTTCGTTTTTTACTGCCCTAATAAGAGGAACAGCCATTGCTTCTCCAACATTTAATTCGCCATAAACAATATTGATATCTTTAATTACTCCCTTAGAAATTGTTCCTATTTTCCTTCTTTTTTCCGTAATAGCATTTTTTGGGCAAACCAAGGTACATCCTCCACAGCTATGACATAATTCTGGAAAAACCATAGCTGTTTTTGACGCTACAAATAAAGCATTAAAACAGCAAAAACTTGCACATTTACCGCAGTAATTACAGAGTTCTTCCGAAATTACAGGATAATTAGTGTATACTGATTTTGTATTGTTAATTGTAGAGTTTAATAAAATATTTGCATTTGGTTCCTCAACATCACAATCTAACAACTGAACATTACCTAAAGAAAGTGCCATGTTTACAGTAACTGTTGTTTTTCCAGTTCCACCTTTTCCACTGGCCACTGTAATTATCATTGGATAATCCCTTTTTTTGCCTTTATTGAAACAATTTTTTATTTTTTGAAATTCAATGATTTAATGTTGAGAATGTTCGCAACCTTCAGTTAATTTTTCAAGTTGATTGCTTGAAAATTCAGACAATACCCCTCGAACTGTTGTACTTTTCGCCTTCATCACAGCAACATTTGCCCTTTGGAAAATATTTAGAGCTCTAGGACCTAAACCATATGTGATTAGAGCATCTGGATTAAACATCAGAATTCTATACGGATGACTACATGTTGAATGGTGTCCATCACCAGTAAAATGCTCTCCTGAATTTGATTCTGTTTTTTGACTCATAATATTGTAATTTTCATCAAGCTCAATTATAGTAAAGTATGGAGCTCTTCCGAAATGTTCAGATAGTTGAGCATCTAATCCCTCATTATTTAAAACAGGAATGACTATTTTCATTATTATTTACACCTCCGGTTCTATGTTTTTACAAAAACTATCATTGTTTTGCATTTTATTTTTCAATCCTAGTAATTTAGTCCGAAGTGTTCTCCTACTGATGGTTTTTCAGTAGCAGAAAGTAGACCATCATTATAGTTCTCAATAGCTTTTCTCACTTTACCTGAAACTCCTGTAATTATTTTGATTCCTGCCATAGAAAGAGCATGAAATGCTTTAGGGCCTACATTTCCAGTAATTAAGATGTTAACATTTTCATTTACTAAAGTTTGTGCTGCTTGGACACCAGCCCCACTTCCTGAAGTATTGGCCAAATTTTGAATGGATTTAAAGCTCATAGATTTTGGGTCGACAACAATAAAATATTTGCATCTACCAAATCTGGAATCAATCTCACCATCTAGATTTTCTGAAACTGACGTCAAACATATTTTCATTTAAATTAGCACCTCTTTTTTATTTTTTTAAGAATATCGAATTTCATGATTTATTTCCCGACAAATTTTTTATTATGGTTTCAAAACTTTGCTTCCACTCTTCTACTTTGAGATTGGGAAAAGACCATGAAGCGTGGGGATTATAGTACCTATCTAACGATATAGTTCGTAGATCTGTAGAGAAATGTTTTAGTCCCGACAATATAACGAATTCCATGTAATAAGGTAAACCCATGAATATTGCAAGATCATATGGACCATTCCCATCCAAACCAATCCAATTTGGATCAGTTAATCGATTTCCAATATCCATAGCTGACATTTGGACTGCTGAATAGAACCCATTGTTTACGAATTCTTTGATTGTATGTGCTGTAGCTACAATTGGAACTTTGGTTGCTTTGTTTAATCTTATGGCATAATCGATCATTTTACTAGAGTCTTTTTCTTTTTTAGTAGATAGATATCCTACAATTAGAATAGGACGCTTTCCTTGTTTAATTATTGCAGAAGCTATTTCAGGTTTAATTATAACATTAGCTTTTTTTGGTCCTGCAATTTCTGCGGTTTGCCAGGGTTCTGTTTTTAGAGTCATCGTTTAGCCTCTACTTCTAATCATCCGTTCCAATAGTGTCGGATCTGGAATTATGGTCTCTTTCCAATTTTTATCTTCTAAAAATTTGAGAATCTCGGTTTTCATGGTGATAGGTATGTCATTTTTATTTCTGACGAAAAGGTGTATGTCTTCAGGCATTATTCCATAGTATCGCTTGTGTAAATCAATATAATGAGTTAATTTCATACTTCGACCTCTTGTGGTGTCGTTGGGTCTCATGCATAGTTTTGATATCATGACAATTGCTTCTTCTTTGCTTTCAGCACTCGTAAAAAGATGTTCAGGAGTAGGACCCGTGTAGACTTTTTCACCCGTTCTCGCATCAAATACATACCAATCTTCTTTTTTATCTGCTCTCCCAAGAAGCATTCGTCTATATTTTGAACCGTGCGGACCAACTATTACTGGAACTCCCAGTCTCCAAAAACCGGAAGCAATTGATGCTGCTTTTTGGGACATTGCCCCCCAAGCAAGTCCAACTGCCCCAACTCGGTTATGGATATAGTCGGCTATTTCTTCATAATTAGCTCGTAGGTTTCTTTTAGCGAAAATACTTGCGATTTTTATCGCCGCGCCAGCAATGTGAGGGTTAGAAACGCATGACCCTACATTTAGTACTCCTCCGGCTTCAAAGCCGCCTGGATATTTTTCATAAATGGTTTTTCCTTCGGCATCTTTAATCATTGCAGCAGACATTGCAGCACATCCTGAAAGAACGACGATGTATCGACGTTTGGCAAATTCTTCAGCTATTTCTGCAACCGCTTCATTCCCTTCAGGATAATTAGCGCAACCTACTATTGCTACTACTCCAGGTATTTCTCCTAGAACTATTGGGCCCCCAACGTTTCTTATTTCAATGTCTTGTATTGCGCCTCGTCCGGAACGCATCATGAACTTTTCTTTTAGAGATTTATCTTCTCCAGCCTTTATCATAAAACTATGAAGTGGAAAATCTTTGGGACATGCACTGTCACAGCGAGCACATCCTACACAATCATCGAAAATTGAAGCAAAAAGTTCCATGTTCCCATTAGCTGCTGCTTTCATTGCTTCTGGGATTGGTTGATTATTTGGACAAGCCCGAATACATTCATTACATCCACTACATGCTTGCGCTGCTAGCTTAATATCTTCAATGCTGGGAACGATACTGAATTTTCTTCTTTTTGGTGCAACAGCCAAAACTGTTTCAACAGCAACTTCTCCAGCCTTATCGGGATCTAGAATTAGTGCACCAGGAACCTTTTCGTTTACTAGATCATCTACTAATTTTGTTATCGGTTCATCGGTACGATTCTTTAGATTCAAACAATTCTTAGGACTTGATGCAATAACAGGAGTTTTGACTTTTTGTGCTTCTTCAAGCGTATCTGCTCTGATGCATTGTTCATCGACAACAATTAGATCTGCAAGCCCACTTCTAATGTATTTTAGTTGCCACGATATTGGACCCACTATTTTAGCCGACGTACTATAACGAGTAATATCATGAGCAGTGCAACAAATTCCGACAACTTCAACTTTACCCAGTAGTTTTTTCTTTGTAAGGTAATCAATTATTCCGACACTTGACGGAACATTATGGCCAATTACGAGTATAACTGGTTTTTTTGTGTCAGCTACACCGAAACCTAATTCAACAAGAGGAGCTTCTGGATCAGCTTTTGGAAAATTTAGAACTGAAATTTGTATTAAGTCTGCTATTTCCATTCCAACTTGGTCTGCCATTCCGACATGGAAGGCTTTGGATTCAAAATCAAGATTGCCTCCTTCTTGACCGGTATGCGTAGCAGAAAGGCAATGGGTTACTTGTTCTTCCGCCCAATCTAGAGCATCCTTCACTTCTTTCAGAGTTTTAGGTTTAATTCCACACACTAAACTAGTCACTGGAGAGTCGATGTCAATGTTTAGGCCTCCTTGATCCAAAGGGATATTTCTACCGTATTTTCCTATTAAATGGTCAACTAAATGTCGAGCATGAGCAATGTGTGTAGCCGCTCCAATACAACATGCAAGTAGAACTATCCTGGATTGTTGAGCAGCCATATTTAATCCACAAGCGCCTCGTTTGTCTCCCGATAAATCGCATTTTCCAAATGTGCATAGACAGCAAACATCACAAAAAGGCAAATAAAAGGGTTTATAGCGTTCTAAGAGTTTAAAATCCCAATCTCTCAAATCGGTCATTGATGGAAATGGTGTCGGACCCATAGGTTCTTGCCAATCTTCAACAATTTTTCCCAAAGATATTTCAAGATTTTTTATTAGACCTATATCTGTCTTCAATTCACCTATTTTCAAATGTGCATCTTTTTTAGTCAAGTTTTTTCCCTCCAAGAATTTTGAAGTTTTTTATTATTTTTTAAAGAATTGTTCAATTTGTTTGTAAATTCAACAAATTTTTTTACTTTATTTACAATTTCCATAAATGATTTCGCAGCAAGAGAATTACTGTGTTCAATAATGAAAGGAGTCCCTTTATCCGAATCACTGCAGACCGTAGGGTCAATAGGAATTTCCCCAAGAAATGGTACATCGAGATCTTTGGCAATTTTTTTCCCCCCTCCAACTTGGAAAATGTCAATTTTTTCACCACATTTTGGGCAAATAAAACCACTCATGTTATCAATTATGCCAATTATAGGAATATTCAGTTGCTTTGCAAAAGTCACCGCTTTTTTTACTACTATTTGGGATACTTCTGAAGGAATTGTAATAATTATAACTCCATCCAATTCTGGGATAAGCTGCATAACACTAAGAGGTTCATCACCTGTCCCAGGAGGAAGATCAATAAATAGGAATTCAAGTTCTCCCCAAACAATGTCAGAAAGAAATTGGCTAATAGCCCTCATTTTTATTGGTCCACGCCAAATGACAGGGGATTCATCACTTGGAAGAAGGAAATCCATCGAGACTACCTTTATTCCCAACGGACCAATTGAAGGAAATATTCCCGGTAGACCTGCTATGAGTTTTTGTCCATGCAGACCTAGAATTTTGGGAATGCAGGGGCCAGTGATGTCAGCATCTAGTATACCAACTTTATCAGCATAACCATTAGCTGCGAATGCTATTGCTAAATTTGCTGTAATAGTACTTTTTCCAACTCCCCCTTTTCCACTTATTATTGCTATTTTATGTTTGATTTTATTCATTCTTTTTTTGCGTTTTAGTTCTTCCTCATTGAATTGGGGTTCGTCAGATTGTGTTTTGGTTACTGCGGGGGATGATTCAGAGGTTATTGTTGGCTTTTGAACCATTATCTTTTTTTCCTTTTTACATTTGTTTATTTTTCTTTCCCTTATTCAGGGAAATGTTTATAACATAAACAATATTATATAGGTTGCGTTTAGAAAATAAACAGAAGGGGTAATATGTTGGATGAAATTGATTGGAAAATAATTAATCAATTACAAAAAGATGGAAGAACAACTTTTGAAGAATTGGCAAAACTTGTAGGATTTTCTAGCATGGGTGTAAAAAAATGATGTGATAAACTAATAAAAAAGGAAATCATCAAAATTTCAGCACTTGTTAATATTAAAAAAATAGATCTTCAAGCTGCTTTTGTTTTAATTGAAATTGAAAGTTCAGAAGCCATGGAAAACCTTTTGAAACGATTCAAAGAATGCCCACGAGTTGTATATATATTCAAAACTTTAGGTGCTTACAATTTATTTGCTCTGGTTGTTGCCGAAGATCAAGCTACTTTGGAGAGTATTTCAATGGAAAAATGTTCACTCAGAAGCGGGGAAGGAATTAGGAGATCGGAATTCATTCCCATCGGCAATGTACTTTATAATCCATTTTTATCAATACGAGGAAATCTTACACATAAAGAAAAATCAATTGCTCCATGTAGCGTTGATTGCCAGACATGTAAAAGATATAAAACAGAATGTGCTGGTTGTCCTGCAGCAAGCTATTATCTCGGAAAATTGTAGTCAGGGAAAAGGAAAATGCAAAAACAATCAACCATTAAAGAGGTTGATAGAGCAGAAATAATCAGTTTAATCGACAACACTGTTGATACAATATCCCCAATAGGAAGAAAAGAAGTTAAGAATTTTAGAGAATGGATTTCCTTTAATCGACACTTTTCTTTGCCATTTGCTGAGCATGGTTTATCAGTATTAGTCAAATTATTTGTCAAAAATACAGTCCATACAATTCTATTTGATACCGGTTTTTCTAGTTTAGGGGTAGTAACCAATGCTAAAAGAATGGGAATCAAGCTTACAGATATTGAACACATAGTTCTTTCCCATGGACATTATGATCATTTTGGCGGTTTAGTAAAAATCACAAAAAATATTGGAAAAAAAGAATTGCCAATTATAGTCCACCAAGACGCATTGAAAATCCGAGGAAAAAAGATTCAAGATGGATCATTTACGGAATATCCAAGATTTCCTGAAGAAACCAATGTAATGGGTAAGTTTCTAAAAATAAAACATTCTACATTATTTTGCAACAGCATGTTTTTGGTCACAGGAGAAATTGAACGAAAAACAAATTTCGAAAAAGGATTATTAAATAATTTTGTTTTTTCAAATGGAAAATGGGTTCCTGATCCTTGGATTTTAGATGATCAAGCATTAATCCTAAATGTTAAAAATAAAGGGTTAATTGTAGTTTCTGGATGCGCACACGCTGGTATTATAAATACTATAAGATTTGCACAAAAAATTACCGGAGCGAAAAAAATCTTTTCTATAATAGGTGGTTTCCATTTAGGTAAAGATGAAAACAGAATCAAACAAACTGCTGAAATCATAAAGCAAATTAATCCTGAGTTAATTGCTCCCATGCATTGTACTAGTTGGCAGGCAAAATGTGTGTTTTCTAAAATTATTCCTCACGTTTTTGTCTGGAATAGTATTGGAAACCTTTACCGGTTATAAGTATGAAAGATAAATTCAAAGTTGACTCTGCAATTGTGTAATAGAATATTATATTTGATAAATTTTGACAGACAAGATTAATCTGTTTGTCTTTGCTGGTCTGGAAGTTGGCTATAGCTTCCTTCTGGCGATCTATAAATTGCCATCTTTCCATAATTTTTCCAAGTTTCATCTTCATAATTTTGAACCTGAACAGAAATCACTTCAGCAGAAGGATCTCTCTTAGTTGGAAAAACTGCAACAGACAATGTTTTGCCATCATCTAATCTAATTCTAAACGATCCTTTTGGTCTACCCATGAAGCATCCCACGTATTGATATAATTTTTTTGTTTTGTTAAATCTTTCGAAACAGAATAACATATTAATTTTCTAAAAATATTAATATATAAAAAAAGGGGAATTGAGAGGATTGGATAATCTCACTGTAAAACATTCTCAATTTGTTCTTTTTTCTTATGATTTTCAACATTTTTTTGCAAAACGGGAATAATTCTTTTTTTGAAGAGGAGGGAAATTGGTTGAATTATTTTCGTTTTCGAAGTATGAAAAATGCTACTATTACTATTGCTGCTAAAGCTGCGACTAGTACTATAGCAACTTCAGTACTAATTAGAGACGCTTCTTCTGGAGTTTCTGGTGTAATTGGACCGCTTGGTGATGGGGCAGGATCAGCCTGTAGATATGTAATAGCATGTGAACCATAAAATGCTCCTGAACCATCGAAGGTAGCTATCACCATATATTGACCTTTAATCTGAGGTGCAAAAGAATACGCAAAGTTACCATCTTCATCAGTTGTGGCTGTTCCAATCCAAGCGTACTCACCATTAGGATCAACAATTTCAATCTTCACTGGCACTCCATTTACAGCACTGGGACGTTCAAACTGCATATAGACATACTTCATCCATTCACTCATCGATTCATCAGAAACCACTGGAACACCTTTCGGAAATCTTACCATAATCTCTGAATCTTTTGTTCCCGGAGATACATCCATTACTGCTCCTCTAAACACCATACTACTTCCAATAGGCACTGCAGTTAATGGGGCTTCAATAGTTGTTAAGCTTGGTCCTTTACCTATAGCATAAACACGTTGATCATACGAGTTGTAGGTTGCTATTATACTGTCTCCAATGATTGCGCTACCTCCCCACTGAGTTTGCCTGAATGCTCCACTTATTTTCCATACAATATCTCCAGTTTCTATATCAATGCATTGGAATGGCGCACCACGAGGTTTAGGATCAATAGGTGAATGTTCGTCATGACCTACGTAGATCTTTCCATCAGTAACAAACATAATGTTAAGCCACCAGTTATTTGCCCAAAGAATTTCGTTGTAGGGATCAGTAGCATTGTATGTCCAGTCAAGATGACCGCTTTCTGCGTCATAGCAGTACAATGTTCCAGCTACTCCACATGAAAAGATCTTGCCGTCAGCTGCTACAACTGCTCTGGGTATTGCTCTTGTTTCTCCAAGTGTGTACATGTCCATGTATTGTTGGGTTTCAGTTTGGTATTTGAATGATCCATCGGTCATACTAAAGACATAAAGCGATCTGGTTTCTTTTCCAGCATATACAAAGACGTTTTCTTCAGCACTTGCTGCAGCCCATATTACGTGCACATCTCCGGTTGGGGGTATCCAAGATTTTTTAAAGAGTTGTGCTCCTTCGTGTCCTGAACTGACACTTAATGCCCAAGCTGTGATTGGATCATATGCTGGATCTCCAAAGCTTCCTTGGGGAACATCGGAACCTATAATTTTGTCGCCAGCAAAGGCCATTGTTGCTATTCCTGGCAAATCTGTAGGTATTGACACATTCCAAGTATAAGCCGTTGTTGCACTGGCGTCAAATGTTCCTCCTTCCGGCGCCCAACTGTACTCATTAAATCCAGCTCCTAAATTGACAGCAGCAGTTGAGTTCCAAAGAGCCATCCAACCATCTTGAGTATTAACTATGTATCTTAGGATTTCACCATTTGGACCATATGTTTGAAGCCCTGCAGGCACATTTTGCATGCTATAGACCCATTCACCTGTAAATGCATCATAGCAGTTCCAATCTGTATCCCAAATGTAAGCAAAACCTCCATGTTGATTTGGTGAACTGAAATATAATGTCTGACCGTATGCTAATCTGGTGTTGTTTTTGAACCATATTTCTTCTCCTGTGTGCAAATCTACAGCAAAAATTCCCTGCTGTGGTGGACTTACAGCAAATCCAACGTGGTATCGATTGTAATACAATTTGCCGGCAACGATTGCTGATGAAGCAAATTTGCCTTGGTACGCATCTCCAGTTGCATAACCTTGTTGAAGAGGTCCAACATTGCCTCCCATTAAACCGCCAGTAGCTAAAGGTCTTGCCCATAGGATGTGTGCCGTATCCGGTGCGTCTTCATTATCTGATGCATATCTGTTAGCGGGTATATCCACCCAGTTTCCACCAATCACGCTCCATTCTCTATGCTGTGAGTCTATTGGTCGTGTCCAATATTCATCAGGAAGGGGAGAGCCGGGATAGTAGGATATGGGATTAGCCTGTACTACAAGTTCAAGGGTATCACTAGTACCTGCTTCAAAAGTCAGATCATACGATGGACCTCCAGTGAAAGGAATTACTAGAACTGTTTGCTCAGGGAAATGGGTTTGCAATCGATAAGTTCCTACTTGGGTAGGTATAAAAATGGTTCCTGTTCCACCTGTTGAGTCGGTCCTTAATGGCCCTAAAGTTTCAGTTGAGCCATCAGGTTTTGTTACTGTTACTGTCAGTCCTTCCCATCCTTGTTCTGTAGATGATCTCTGTTCTGAAATTCCTACATGAAGTAATACTTCTTGATTTACACCTACAGGGTTAGGAATAGCACCGATAAATGGGTAACTCATTCTGGAATCTTGTGCAGAAGCAAATGGTAAAAATACAATTATAACCGAGATTGTGAGCAAAAGAATTGTGGATATTACATATATTTTGGTTTTTAATTGACTGTTTTCCATTTTTTTATTCCTTCATTTATTCATTGAGTTAGGATGATTCTCAGATAATTGTTTTAAAAATTAGAAATTTTTTGAAAGTCTTGTTTCCACTGTAAATAACTTTTTACCCCTTGTTCCCCTGAAATCAAGTAGACAGGTTCTTCAAGTCTATGAAGCATCCTTCACTCAACTTGAACCAAATTTATTTCTGATTGTTCTTAAAAGCTTTGGCATACCAATTAAAATTTATTTTTCAAACCAAAATCATATTTCAGAATTAAATAAAAAATTTAATATTTAATTAACTAGCCACCCTAATACCTCAATGGGTTTTTTTATTTTCTTTTTTATTTCAATTATTTTGTTTTTCAAAACTGAGCAGAGAATAACAGTTGCTGGTCCAGCAGATTTCTCTAAATTTAGTGAAGATTCATCATACAGATAGTAGTGTAGATTAGCATTTTTTGCTAAAACGTCTATTTCGTATTTTATACCTTCTGATCCAATTGGAATTATGTCATGTATAAAATCGAAATTTAATAACTTTTTCAAATCATTTAAATCAGCTATTTTTCTTTCTTTTTCAGCTTTAATGACTTCCATACCAACTGAAGGCACCCCAATAGTTACTATCACATCATCTAATCTAGAAGTTCCAATCCTTAATCGGTTTTTTCTAACAAATCCAATTGCTGTTATTCCAATTCCGGTTTGTTCAGTTTTAAAATTATTTTCTGTTCCTCCAGTTAAAGCAAATTTTGGATCTAAACCGCTTTCTTCAACTGAAGACATTACTCCTTTGATGATCTCTTTTCCTGTTGGATCCATTTCCACAGCCAACGTGTCAACTAAACATATTGGTTTAGCTCCAACCGACAAAACTTCCATTAAAGCAACTCTAGCTGAGAATCGTCCAAGAATATACCCATTCACTTTTACTGTATCATGTTTTTTTGGTCCAATTCCTCCAGCTGCCTCACATCCAATAACCATTATTTCATTTTTTTCTAATTCAAATAATAATACATCTCTATCTGAATGAATTGGAGAAGGATAAAGGGAAAAATCCTTCAAAATAGTTTTTTCCCCTTAATTCCTAGATATACTATTACTGCAAGTATTCCGTTTAGACTAGCAGACAAAAGTAATGATGGAATAAAGGCGATGGCTCCTGCCCATCCTATTAATGGAACTACGAGTACCACCGAAGCAGTGTTTATAGCTATTCCAATGATAATGGCGGGTATAAATCCCCATTTTTTATTTAGTTTGTTTATTAGCCCGATTATACCTCCAGCTAAAGCCATACTTAATGCAATGGGTAAATGATATATTCCAAGTGGAAATCCGCTAATGATTGAAGTAACTATATGTCCTATTCCACTGATTAGGGCTCCTTCCCACATACCAAAATATAATCCAGCAAAAAAACCTGGACTTGAATCAAAAGCAACTGACTGTATCGGACTAGGAAGATGAATAAAAGATCCTACAACAGTAAGTGCTGTAAATATTGATAGTCTAGCAATTCTTTGAGTAGAAGAAACTATATTCGGGATTGATTCATTGTTGATTTTTTTCAAATTTTTCACCTTAATGTTTGGAGGAAACATTAAAGAGGATAAAAAACGTTTTGACTTGTATTACATATGTAGTGTGGTTTGATTTTTTGGATATAATAAATGTTCGTTTTCCTAAGAAAATTGTTAAAGAGTTAGATGGTCTCTCAGAAAGATTTAATCTTAATCGTTCTGAGATTATTCGTCAAGCATTAATTATTTACTTGAATCTTGCTCAAAATATTGGAAAATATATTCGACCAGCAATTTTGGAAGTTAATTCCAATCAAGTCTCCTATTTTCGCAGAGGAGATGTTTCAATTCTAAAGATTCCAACAGGTCACGCAATCGTTGTTGGGTCTTCCTCTTCTGGAGCTATTGGACCTAAAGAGTTGGATCAAATAAAAGTTTCAGGAAAAATTTTAGGAAAATTTCTAGCCAGAGTTGCACTTATGGATGTTGCAGCAACAGGAGCTTTTCCGTTACTTTTGTCAATCACATTAGGTGTTGAAAAGAATCCCACAGGCCAAGATATTTTAGAGGGAATAGAAAAAGAAGTCAGAGTTTTTGGTATTGAATCTAACAATGTGTTAATGGTAAATACAGAAGAAAATTTTATTGCAAAGCAAACAGGAGCAGGAATAACTACAATAGGTTTTGCAAATGAAACAAATCTCAGGTTAGGAAAAACAAAACCCAATGATTTGGTTGTTTCATTAGGTTTACCTAAAATTGGAAATGAAGTTCTTCCTGCAGAAGCAAGAGGAGAAATTGCAGATTTAAAGGATATGATTTCTTTGGCTCAAAACCGATTTATCCACGATATCTTACCTGTTGGAGCATATGGAATAGAATCAGATGCAAGAATGATGGCCCATAGCATTAATCATCAGTTGGAAATCAATAAAGAGTGCAAAATAGATTTAACTAAATCTGCTGGACCAGCAACAGTAATCCTGGTAACATTATCAAAAGAGAATTTTGAAGAATTAACTTGGCTATACAAGAGACCCATAAACATTATTGGAAAAATAAACTAAAATCTTACATAAAAGATAGTTTAATAGATTGAAAAAATGCGCGCGCATATTAAAATAATATTGTAACCCATTATATTTTTTGGGAGTTAAGAATAAATTGAAAAATACTAAACAAAATTCAATTATGCCAATGCCTCATGAGCGATTTAGAATAATACCAATAATCTTCATTGGCATTATAATCATTATATTGATTGCACTCAAAATATTAAACGTAATATAACAAAATAATTCAATAATTTATAGAAGACACAAAAAAATCATTAATTATTTTGAGTTTTCATTTAAAACAAATGTCACTATAATCCCAGCAAGAACGAGTAAACCAATTGGGATTAATACCCCAAAAAAGATGTCTCCAAGTTTATCCGCAAATGTAAACATATAAACTGACGCGATTATAGCTAAAGAAAACCAACAACTAGCAATTACAAAAGCTTTACTCGAATCCATCTGGATACCGCCTTGGTTTTTTTGTCGAAGTGTCTATTTAACAGTTGTTACACAGGCCTTTAAGTCTGTTTAAAAAGACCAAAGATTAATACTTTGATTAGAACACCATTTCTAAAGTATAAAACCAACATATCAAAATTCATTGATTTCTTCATTTTAAATATTTTAGTCTAAATATTAGTTCATAATACGATTTGCACAAAAAAATAGGGGAAATCTGCGGCGAAAATTTTAAAAGATTTAGAATTTTGGGCTGCGACATCAATTATATTAGCAACAATTCTATTGATGTATTTAGACCATATTCGATTGATTCGTCTTGGTTTATTCATAGGTTCTTTTCGAGCAAATCACTGGTTTGTTCTGGTTGGTTCACTTTGCATTGCATTTATTGTTCCGATAATAGCATTTTTGAAAAACAGATTTCTTCGAAAATTTATTATTTTTTTAGGATACACGTTTTTGGGAATCTTTTTGCTTTTCTTTTAATATCTCTTCATTTTATAAGTTAAATTATTAGACCAGCCGAAATGTACGAAGATTTAGGAACTGGACTTGTTTTGTATATTATCATGCTATTACGTGTAGCAACAGGTTTGCTCATAGATTTCAATTAATTCCCAAAATAAAATCTCAAACCCGCAAATTTATTCATGTAGGTTTAAGTTTTTCTTTTTATTCAATAATAGGAATTCACATATTACATGGATTGGGATTTCTTTAAAGAAAATTTAGACACTAATTAGACTTCCTTTTAATTATAAAATTAAAAATATACAAAAATTTATATTGCTATTAAAACCTCAAAAGTGGTTATTAGAAGGCGCACTAAACGAAAACTGAATTTGAATACTTAGTTCACCTAAAATACATTTACAGGATCTTTAGAAGGGGCTAATTGTGGAATATGTTTTCGTTTTATTAGGAGTAACTTTTGCTTTTTCACTAGTTTTGGGTTTCTTGTTAGAAAAGTATCTTAGGATGCCTTGGATGTTTTCAGCTTTGTTTCTCGGCATTATTTTTTCTTCTTTTGGTCTGTTCCAATCAACAATTAAAGACGACACATTTATTGCTTTATCCACGCTAGGAATGTTATTCCTACTTTTTATGATCGGTTTTAACCTCGAAATTGGAGAAATAAAACGCTTTGGAAAGCACATCCTTAAAGGAGCACTCATGATTGTTGGTCTTGAAGCAGGTGTTGTTGGATTAATTTTATTTTTTCTTTTTCCAAACGAAATCGGAAATTCTGTGTTAGTTGCATTTGTTGTAGCACTTTCCTTTGCGACTGTTGGAGAAGCAGTTCTTTTACCAATTCTAGCAAAATATAATCTGCTCAAAACTAAATTTGGTCAACTCACTTTAGGAATAGGAACATTGGATGACATTTTGGAAGTTTTAACATTAATTATGATTCCATTCTTGCCCATATTTCTTCCAGCCCTTAAAATTCAAAATTTTCCCGATCCTACATTTGTCATATTGGATTTAGTTGGCATTTTTATTCTTACATTTATTCTGGCAAAACTAGCATCAAAGATAAAATACTTCTTGACTAATAATGTCAATTTCGGCTTTATTCGCCCTCTTATAATATTGATAGTTTTTTTCTCTTTTGCGGTTGTTGGTAGTTTTGTTTTTGACAGTTTGGCTGCTATCAGTGCGATTTTTGGAGGTATTGTTGCAAGAAGTTTATTACCTACAGAGAATTTTCATGATGACGAGAAGATAGTTAATTTCTTGGGATATATTCTTCTTTCACCTATTTTTTTCCTAGGAGTAGGTGCAAGTATGTCATTTTCTGCGGTTTTTGTTTATCCTTTAATGTTAATTGTTATTATGATTTCCACTTTTGGGGCAAAACTCTCTGGATCTTTTGTTTTATTCCATAATATGTTAGGTAATAAACAGTCTTTGCTTTTAGGTTTGGGTTTAAGTGTAAGATTTAGCACAGGCTTAATTGTTCAATATGTTTTACTTACTTCAAATTTAATTACACTTAATTTATATTCAGCTCTCGTAGCATCAGCAGTGGTTATGACACCAATAATACTATTTGTACTTCCATGGGCAATATGTAGAGAAAAAAAGATATTATGTAAATTAGAATAAGGAATCCATTCTAAATTTTTGGGACAAAATTTTAATTAAACTTAAAATTTTAGCTTAATCCAACTTATGAAGGAGAAAAATAAAACTTGGAGGTGGATTCAATTAAGAACAACGAATGTATAATAAAATTTCTCAATAAACACGGAAGAGTTTTGCAATCTTTTCAAAAAGACAAAGAAGGTTGGTATCAAACTAGTTCAAAAGGAATAATTAGACGATGCACTGCTGAACAAACTCTTTCTCATTTATTACCACCGCTTGCAGGGGTAAGTAAAGCAATAGTAAAAGTGGAAAGAATATCTCCAAATTCTATTGAAAAGTCGAAATAAAAATCAATCCTATATTTAAATTACATTACTGATTAAATTCAAAGCTGATATAAGTTTAAGGATATAGATGTCAATGTGGATATGAACACAGGCAAAAACGTCCAATAATAAATTTTGGTATAGCATCAAAAAATTCTTAGCTTTACATTTGTTAAAATGTTTATGACTTTTCCATAACATTTCAACTTCTTTATTCGAAATGGGTTGATGCTTTTTTGCAGAGAGAATAAACCAAGCAACAGCACATCCGAAGCTGACCGATATAGTAGGCACCAAGAATAAAGGATTACTAAGATATGCCGTTAAATAAGTCAATAATTGAGCCACCATTTCCTCGACCAATTTCAACTTCCCCGTTATAAACTAAATTCGTTTTTTTATAGCCAATAGCATATTTTATGTGAGTTTACATTAAAAAAGAATGCTAACATGCAATCCATATTTAAAATTCATTAAAAATGAAGAAAATTTTAACAATTAATTTTAATTTATAAATCCAAATTGTTAATTTTTTTGTTCTAAAAATAATTTTTCTTTTAAAGATATTTGTTAAGCGCTTAACTTCATTTTTTATTAACCATATATTGAAGCGCGTTGAGGATATTTCAGCTTAAAAAGCTTCATCGATTCAATTTTAAGTTTCACTTCTAATTGTCTTTGACTCTCTGATATTGTGCTAAGATCAGGATGACTTATGAAAGGGCCGCCTAGAATCGATTTTGGTTTTTCATTATTTAACTCGGTAATAGAAACTGGATTCTTCTCTAAAAGTTTTGAGAGTAATTTACTCTGATTTCTTCCTTGCTGAAAACTTCTTACTAATTTATCAGTTTGTTTGGTTGAAAGTGGTCTAAATCCGTATGAAGGACCACCAGAAATTATTCGTCGTATTTGGTCGGTATGTTGGACTTTTATACCAACTCCAGTGCTTTCTTGGGGATTTATTGGAACTATTTTAAACATATATCCTTCTTTTGGACCTATTATCAAAAGATTTCCTTTATTGTCTCTTAGGACGTTCCAACCGACGGGTAGATCATTATATCTTTTGAATATTTTTGGCATTAACGATTCAATTGGCTCAATTGACATAATAATCTACTCTCATTTTGATATATGGGGAACAATATAATAAATTATTTTTTTATTCCAAATTTATTTTTATGATTAGGAGAACAATACAACTAAATTAGTTTGAAAACTTTAAAATTATTATGAACTGTATTACCATAATAATAGTCTTGGAGGTTTTGTTATTGAAAGTTGATTTGGGTTCAAAGAATTGTTTGTATCCTTTACCTGTAACTTTAATTGGATCAATAATTAACGGTAAACCTAATTATATTGCGATTGCTCACGTAGGAATTATGGATTTAGGATCTGTCTCTTTGGGTATGTCCAAGATTCATTATACCAATCAGGGAATTAAGGAGAATAAAACATTTAGTGTAAATATTCCTTCAATTGAATTGGTAGAAAAAACAGATTATTGTGGATTAGTATCAGGTAAAGAAGTGAATAAAGCTGAGATCTTTAAAACATTTTATGGAGACTTAAAAACAGCTCCAATGATTGACGAATGCCCAATAAATATGGAATGTGAATTGATAAAAACTGTTGATTTTCCTAATCACGACATATTCATTGGTAAAATTGTAAAAACATTTTGCGATAAACAAGTTTTAACCGAAGGAGTATTAGATTTAAGTAA
>JARRMB010000006.1:0-12601 GCA_037386325.1 Candidatus Bathyarchaeota archaeon | reverse complement strand
CGATAAAGTAAAACCGTCTGTTAGAGAAGGTTCACTATATCTCTTTACACGAGAATATGTTGAAAAACAAGGTTGGAATTGGAAAAAAAGGGTTTCATAGAGCTAATTAATATTTTACTGGTTTCTTATAGGATTGGATTTGTTATTCTCTATTTTAAGTAAATTTTTTCGCTATTTTTTCTCTTCTTTGATCTCTTGACAATCTAACCAACTAAATTTTTTATGTAAAGATTTAGGATAGTATTGTTTCCAGTCATAGGCTACTTGTTTTCCCCATTCATAATAGATTCTGGGATCAACATAACTTTTCAACGAAGTTGAGATGTTATAATCACGAGTTTCTTCTTGTATTGAAATTCTTAATTTCATCTTTTCAACATAAGACGCATTCTTTTCTTTGCGTTTTTCCAATCTTTCTTTCAATTTCAATATACGTTCTGCTTGTTTATTTTTCATATCTCTTATTCTTTTCTTTTGTTTGGTCACTAGTTCCTGTCTCTTTTTTAACCACTTTTTCAAATTTGAAGTATCTTTACCTTGTTCTTCTTTTTCTTTTAACTGACGCTTTGTTTGTTCTAATTTGATTTCATAATCTTCTAATCGCTTTTCTTGTTTTGCCATTCGTTGTTCATGCTTTTTATTCCAATCTTTTATGTTCTGTTTAATTTTTGTTTCAGCTTTCTTGCCTCTATCTTTTAGAAATTTGAGCCGTTCCTTCTTTTTCTCTAACGATGATTTCCACCTTTTTGATATTGTACGTTTATGGTTGCATACTTTTGCGGCTTCAAGATTTGCCATCGTTGCTACATACTTCTTAATGTATTCTGGTTCTTCAGGCTCGACATTAGTTTTATCTAGTTTCGTTTTTACAGCATCAGAAGCATAAAGCGTACGGAATACTTTTGCTGATAATCCTTTCATTACTTCATCAAGAAACTCACTTACCTGACTTGATCCCACTCCTTCAAAAAGAGCAGATTCTGAATTCGAAGAAAACTCATTAAGATTTCTTATTACATTTTCAGGAAGTTTAGTAGTAAAAATATGTGGAACACTATCCTTACCTAAGAAATTAAATGAAACTGTACCATCCCCATTGATTTCGATATGTTCCTTTCTTAATGTTGAAGCACCTACAGTATCTGCTTCATCTGGATCTTTTTCATCTCCGACTCTAATTTTAAGTTTATCAATAAGGTAACAAACTGTAGCTATTTTTCTTCTTTTCAAATCCTCAGAGTCAAGATTTTTAGATATGTGTCTTTTTACTTTTGAAAGTTGTTTTTGAAACTCTACTGCTTTATCAAATTTTTCAATCTCTTTTTGTTGTTTAAAACTGCATGAATCAGAAAACCAAACATACTTCATTTTTTCGCTAAGTTTATCCTGCCAACGGGCAATCCAAATGGCATCGGGTTCCCAGACAATCTCATTCCATTCACCTTCGGGTCTTGGGGCTTCTGGTGACAGATTTAAAATTATATCTTTTTTATTTGGACCTTCTTTCCAGCTACCACGCATAGGGTGTTCCCCTCGACCCATAAAAATAGAACTAGGTTCCGCAACATAGTTAGCTAGTTCCATTTTTTCGCCATCAACGTATGCATAACCATATTTTTCCTTATTTGCTTCTCTAATTTCTTTTCTTTGAGCCGCTAATTGTTTTTTCTCTTCTTTAGACAGATTCTTTTTATGTTCTCGTTCTTCCTGTATAAGGTCAACTATCTCTTGATAGTCAACATCTCCGGGTTTTATTTTAATTCCAAGTTTTTCTGAAAAGTCATTATGAAAATTTTTAGCAAACACTCTATCTTCTACGTAAGGGGTTCCAACTTTTTTTGCCCAAGCTACTGCCATTTCTTCTTGTTCAGTTGTTAGTTTGATTTCTTTTCCTTTTATTTTGATTCTAAGTCCTCTTCCTTGATATTGTGCTGGAATTAGGACGCCGTTGTGATGAAGACTTTCCATTTGATTTTCCGCCTGATTAGAGTCTATAGGTTGAAATTGGAGACTTTAAGTTTTCTCTTTTCAAATTCGGTAAAGTAAAGAAATGATAAGATTTAATGCTTTAATTTGTTTTTACTGAACCTGTTGATTAAATCATGTATGGATATTCTCTACAAAAGATTAGGAGTATAGCTGATTATCAATTTGGGAAAGGTGTCGGTGCCAAATTTTTTCCTGAAGATTCTGAAATTGTTTTTTCTAGAAATACAGGAAAGATTCGGTATGTATATTTAGAAAACGATTTATTGGCTACATTGCGTCCAACAACTGGATTATTTATTTTAACTATTTCAGGGGCCAAACGAATGATGTGTGAACTTGAATCCCCTAAGTTGTGGGTTAGAATTGAAGATGAGGCGGAACCGTTTGTTTCAAGGGGAAGAAGTGTTTTTGCAAAGCATGTAATAGACGTTGATGAAGAGATAAGACCTAATGAGGAAGTTATTGTGGTTAATAGTCAAAACGAAGTTTTAGCTGTCGGTCGAGCTTTATTGACGGGAATGGAGATGAAAACTTTTTGTAAAGGAGTAGCTGTTAATGTTCGTCATGGGGTTGCGGAAAAAAGTTAAGAACGCGAATGATCGAATATAACTTAAGAGGAAGTTGAAAATGCGGCGAAAAATGAACCCGAGAAACGCTAAAAGGATGATGCAGCGCATGGGCATGAACATGGGTGAAATGCCCGATGTAGAAGAAGTCATTTTCAAAACAAGCAACAAAGAAATAGTTGTTGAAAACGCTCAAGTTGCAGTAATTGATATGGGAGGGCAAAAGATTTTCCAAGTTACTGGAGAAGTTAGTGAACGAGCTTTAGAAGGTCAAGATGGTGGATCAACAATTGCTGAAGAAGATATTCAGTTAGTCGCTGATCAAACTGGAAAAAGTTTGGAAGATGCTAAAAGAGCATTGGAATCAAGTGATGGGGATCTTGCAAAAGCGATTCTATTATTGCAGACTGGTGGTTAAAGAGGATTTAGTTTTTATGTTATTTACTTTTAATTTTTATTATAAGATTTAATGAAAGAATTCTGTAATAATATTCCTGTCTCAAAATTATTATCATAACTTCTCAGATGGTATAAAGATGCATATGAAAATAGAGGAATTTACTGACGAATGGGGTCCAGAAAAGATTCTTCAGGTTTATGATCCAGAAAGTGGGATGAAAGGTGTTCTAGTTATTGACAATACAAAATTGGGACCTGGTAAAGGTGGAATTAGGATGATGCCTACTATTACCACTGAAGAAATTTTTCGGTTGGCTAGAACCATGACTTGGAAATGTGCCCTTGCAAAGATTCCATTTGGTGGTGCAAAGTCTGGAATTATTTCTGACCCAAAGCAGATTTCTGAAGAAAAGAAATTGGATCTTATAAGAGCTTTTTCTAGAGCTTTACGGCGAGTTTGTCCTAGTTTGTATGTGGCTGCACCTGATATTAATACCGGTGAGAATGAAATGGCTGCTTTTGCTTTAGAGAATGGTTCTATGAAGTCTGCTACAGGAAAACCTGTTCGTTTATGTGTCAAACCAGGGGTACAATGTGGTATTCCCCATGAATATGGTTCCACAGCTTTGGGTGTAGTTCAAGCCGCATTTACTGCAGCAAATTATTTAGATAAATTGGATATTGATAATGCAACTGCTGCGGTGGAAGGATTTGGTAATGTTGGTTCCTTTGTTGTTGATTATTTTAGTCAAATTGATATAAAGATCGTTGCTGTTTCCGACTCTAAAGGTTGTATTTATAATTCTAAAGGATTAGATTTTGAGAAATTGCAAGATGTAAAATCGGAAACTGGGTCAGTAATTAATTATCGTCCAGGTGATGTTCTTGAAAATAAATCCCTTTTTGAGTTGAATGTAGATTTTCTTGTACCTGCTGCAATTCCAGACGTTATAACTAGAGAAAATGTTGAGAGTGTTAATGCGAAAATGGTCGTTGAGGCCGCCAATCTTCCGGTTCGTCCAAAGATAGAGAATATTCTGTCTAAGAAAGGAATAATGGTTATTCCAGATATTTTAGCCAATGCAGGTGGAGTTATTTCATCTTATGCTGAATATAAGGGCTATAATCCAAAAAGGATGCTTGAGTTGGTTCAAAGAAAAATTAGACAAAATACAGTAAAAGTTATTGAAACATCTTTGGCAAAAGATATTGAACTTAGAGATGCAGCGATGCTCCTTGCAAGAGAAAGATTAACCAGAATGACTGTTGAAAAAGAAAAAAAGGACGAAATGCAATAATTAAACTTTTAAAAATGTGCTTTTGAATTCACTTCTTTTTTCTGTTACTTTTTCAAGAAAAAATACCAATCAAATTTATTGTATAGCAAGATTTAATATAATCCCCATGAATAATAATTCAAATCCTTCACATGTTCACATCAAACTTTGAATTAATGACGGAAAATTTGATGAGGTTACATATTGTTTCAGGAAAAAACTCATGTTATATTCTTGGGTCTAAGTTTTTTAGGACTTTTATTGGTATCTTCGTTTGCTAATACACTCTTTCTTAACTCATTAAATCTGTTGTATCAAAATCAAATCTTGATCTTTTCGATGATATTCATGAATAATATAATTGTTATTTCATTAATTATTCTAGGAATGACTTTTTACGTCAAGTTAGTTACTTTGGGTTTTTTTAAGAATGATAAAAATTCAACCGTCATAATAGATCATCCCAGGCTTTTTTCTATTATTTTTTCTTTTATTGTCCTTTTTTTGGGTATTTTAAGAGGAGTCAACCATTTTTTTGGAAAAATTACTATTGAACTTCTACCATTAATTCTTTTTTTGAATACTCCAATCGGAATAATTGAAGGATATGGAGTTTACTTCACTATTAAAAAAACTCTGAAAAGAAAACTGTCTTTAAGAAGTCTCGTTTATATCTTCTTTATATTTATCATTGCTGCGATATTTGAAGTGGGAATGATAACAGTCTTAAACTAAACTTTCTTCATTTAATGAATGATTAAATTTAATATTTTATTTTTACAGATTTGGTGGTTATGATTTTTTATTTTAATCTAAATTTTGGAAAGATTAATGAAAATGACTTTTAGACTGGTTAAATTAACAATAATGTGGAATGGATGTGAAAAATTGGTGTCTTCTTTTTGTACGATTTGTTTAGATCCTATTGGTTTCGTAAAAACAAAAGCTGTTGGTAATGAAGTCAGAAATAAGGAAGTCATTTCCCAATTAATTCTAAAAGAGAATTTAATAGAGGCTTTGGAAGGTTTAGAGCATTTTTCGCATCTTTTTGTTATTTTTTGGTTAAATGAAATATCTAATGAAGATCGAAAAACTTTGAAGGTTCATCCCCGAGCAAGGGCTGATATGCCATTGTTAGGTGTTTTTGCTACTAGATCGCCTCACCGGTTTAATCCAATAGGATTGACTAGAGTTAAACTCCTAAAAATAAAAGATAATATTCTTACTGTTCAAGGACTAGATGCTTTCAATGGAACACCTGTTTTGGATATAAAACCTTTCGATAGTTGGGATACAACTGAAGATTTCAAAGTTCCAGATTGGTGGATAAAACTTGAAAAAGAAAACAAAAAAGAGTAAAATCTTACTCTGAAGACTTCACTTTTTTGGCAAATTCTCTTCCATATTCATAACATTTCTTCAGTTCATCTTTATTTGGAACCCAATTTACAGTCATAGCAGGTGCAATTATTTCTATTCCTGCATTCTTTAATGTTTTTTCAATATTTGCTGTTGCTCCTCCTCCCCATCCGTAGGACCCAAATGCAGCAGCAATCTTGTTTCGTGGTCTCAATCCTTCAATCTCTCTAAGAAATGGAGCTACTGTTGATAAGATTCCATTGTTTATTGTTGCGGAACCAACAAGAATTCCTTTTGTTTCAAGCATTTCTCCAATGATGTTGCCTTCATCACTTACGGGAAGCCTATATAATTTAACTTCTAGGCCTTCATCATTTATGCCTTCAAGCATTTCCTTTGCCATTTTTTCTGTGCTTTCCCACATTGTATCATAAACAATAATTACTTTCTTTTCTGCTTCTCCTTTTGCCCATTTTAAGTATGAAGTGATTATCTTCATTGGATCTTTTCGCCAAATAACTCCATGGCTAGGCGCAATCATTCTTATTTTCAATCCTAATTTCTGGACTTCTTCAATTTTTCTAATAACCACTGAACTGTATAGCCATAAAATATTTGCATAATATTTCGCAGCTTCCCACATTAGCACATTCTGGTCAACCTCATCGTCGAAACGTTTTGATGAAGCCAAATGTTGGCCAAAGCCGTCATTTGATAAAAGTAGAGCATCTTTTTCTATATATGTAAACATAGTGTCTGGCCAATGAAGCATTGGTGCTTCAAGAAAAGTCAAAATTCTCTCTCCTAAATTAAGTGTGTCACCAGTTTTGACGGTTTGGAATTTCCAATTCTCGAAATAATGCTTCTCCAGTCCTGCTTTGCATTTTTCGGTACCAACTAATGTTGCATTAGGTGCAAGTTTTAGTATTTCTTTTATTGATCCAGAATGATCTGATTCAACATGGTTTGCTATTATATAATCAATTTTTGATGGATCAATAATTTCTTTGATTTTTTCGATCATCTCAGATGAGAAGGGATGCTGTACTGTGTCAACCAAAGCTATTTTTTTGTCAACAATCAAATAGGCATTATATGTAGTTCCTCTTTGAGTTGAATAAGAGAAACCGTGAAAGTGTCGGATATTCCAGTCTATTGTTCCGACCCAAAAAATATCTTTTAAAACTTCTACTTTGGTCATTTCAATTACACCTAAAAGAATTTCATTAATTAGAACCTATTAACCTTACCAAAGATATCATAAAATTTTTTATTTATTATATTAGGAAAATCAAATACCTATTTTATGTCTCTATTTGATTAGACGTTTCTTCATTAAATTTATGGAAATAACAAAAAACAAAGGAGTTACAATTATTATCCACAAGAGATTTAGCAAAATTAAAGGTTGAATGTTAGCAAGAGCCAAAGATCTAGTTATAATTACCGCATTTGTAAGCGGGAGAAAAGTTTGTGCAACTATTTGAATAAATTCAGGCATCGACGTTAACGGAAAGAAGGTCCCGCTTAGAAGAAACATTGGTGTTATCAAGAGAAAGTTTGGATAGTTAAATGAATCAATGTTAGGAACTATTGCAGTGAAACACATTGCCAATGATGAAAAAAGTAATCCAACTAGAAATGCTAGTGGAGGAATTAAAAGAAAATAAATTGTAAATGGAACTCCAAATAAAGCAATAACAACTAGAACTATAGTAGAGTTGATTAAACTCTTAGTTGCACCCCACAATATTTCACCTGTTATTACCTCTTCTATACTTACAGGAGTAGCTATTATAGCGTCAAAAGTTTTCTGAAAGTACATCCGGACAAAAGAAGCAAAAGTACATTCATAAAAAGAAGAAAACATCATTGAAACCGCAACTAGGGCTGGAGCAATAAATTGGACATACGGTTGACCATCTATTGGTTGAACAAAACCACCTAATCCGAAACCTAAAGCTAGAAGATAAAGTATCGGTTCTAAAAGTGAAGGAAGAAAATTAGTTTTGTAAGTTTGCATAAAAACATCCTTATTACGCATCCATGTTTTCCAAACTCGATAGCTAAGTTTAGGAATTCGAAAAAGTGAAATTATGTTAACCATTTAATCTTTCAAACTCCTTCCTGCCAATTTCAAGAAAACATCTTCAAGATTACTATCCCTTATTGCAGCACCTTTGAACGAAGTTTCTTCAAGTACTTTTGCTAAGACTCCTCTTGGTTTTTGGGTGAAAACAATTATTTTTTCATCAAAAACTTCAATTCTTGCCTCAGGAAATGTCTTTTTCAAGCATTGCATAGCTTCTTCACTGAAAATAACTTCGAGAACTTCCTCACCTACATGTTTTTTAATTAATTCAGAAGGTTTCCCTTTTTCTATTATTTTTCCATTATCCATTATTGTTATTCTATCACAAAGTTGAGCTGCTTCATCCATATAATGTGTTGTTAAAATCACAGTTACACCTTGATTTTTCAGATTTCGGATTTTTGTCCATATTAAATGACGTGCTTGGGGGTCCAAACCTGTGGTAGGTTCGTCTAAAATTAATACTTTAGGTTCATTCATCAAAGCTCTAGCAAGAATTAATCTGCGTCTCATACCACCCGATAAAGCTGTAATAATCACGTTTCGTTTTTCTTCTAATTGTAGAAACTTTAGAAGTTCATTGGCTTTGTTTTTTGCTTTTTCTTTCGGGACATCAAAATAACGAGAATAGACCATGAGATTCTGAAAAACAGTGAAATCTGGATCAAGATTATCTTCTTGAGGAGCAACCCCGATCATACTTTTTATTTCTCTGCTATGATTGACAACGTCCATTCCCGCTAATGTTAATCTTCCATCAGTCAAAGGGGAAACAGTTTGAATCATTCTCATGGTCGTTGTTTTTCCAGCTCCATTTGGACCAAGAAATCCATAACTTTCACCTTTGAAGATTTCAAAACTAATTTTATTTACAGCGATGAGATCTCCAAATTTTTTAGTTAAATTTTCTGCCTTTACTAAAATCTCATCTTTCATAAGCCTTGTTCCCTAAAGTGATTTTATCATCTCATATTCTTTAGAGCTATTAGTGTTTTTTTATTCTATACACAGTATGTAATATTTTATTTAGAATTAAGAACAGTTGCCTCTGTTTAAACTCCTTTAATATTAAAAAGGTGGACTTTTATACTTCGGAAAATGCAAGTTAGTACAAAATAAAATTGGTGATTAAGCCATGAAAATTGCAGTATCAGGAAAAGGAGGAGTTGGGAAAACTTTAATCTCTGGAACTCTTGCTAGCTATTTTGCCCAAAAAGGGTTTAAAGTAATGGCTATAGATGCAGATCCTTCCCCTAACTTGGCATTAACTTTGGGAATATCAGTTGAAGAGGCAAATAAAATTGTTCCAATTTCTGAAAATGCTGAATTGTTAGAATCCAAAACAAAAACAGATTACCCTGGAGTATTCAAGCTTCATTTTACGGTTGACGACATAATTGAAGACAACGGAATGAAATCACCTTATGGAGTAAATTTGCTTGTTATGGGAACTGTCAAATCAGCAGGATCTGGTTGTGCTTGTGGAGCAAACGCTGTAGTTAGGGAGCTTCTTCGTCACATGATTGTTGATCGGGATGAAATTGTCGTTGTTGATATGGAAGCTGGTGTAGAACATATGGGAAGAGGTACAGCTAGTCAAGTTGACGTTATGCTAATCGTCGCTGATTCAAGCCGAAAATCATTAGAAATTGCTAAGAAACTTTCTGGGTTTGCCCACCAAGCTGGAATTGAAAATGTACTAATAGTAGGAAATCGAGTAAGAGATCCAGAAGAAAAAGAATTAATTACAAATTTCACTGAAAAAAATGGGTTACCATTACTCGCATTAATTCCATACGATGATATTGTTGTTAAAGCAGATAGAGTTGGAGAACCTCCGCTCAAATATGGAGACACTTCAGAAAGCGTAAAAGCTATTCAGATAATTGGTGAAAAATTACTTCAAAATAGCCAATAATTTCTTTTTTCTAATTACTGACTATTAGAGCCTAGATAATTCTTAATCCTCTTCTATGGAAATCGTGGTCGTAGTAATCTTTGGTCAATGAAGCATAAGGACATTTATAATACACCTTGAACCAATTCAATTATTCGCCATTTGTTCCGTTGTGATTAACAAGATGTCTGTAAGAGTTCGCCAAATAAAATACTTGCTTGGTTGGCTTATCGCAGGCACTAGAGGTGGCTTAACTAGAGCTAAGATGATTGAAACTTTAAACGAAAATCCACAAAACGCAAATCAATTGGCTAATACCCTAAAAATGGACTATAGAACAATAAGACATCATATCAAAATTCTAGAAAAAAATAAGTTAATCACATCTGCGGGAAATGGATATGGTACCACATATTTTCTATCTATTGAACTAGAAGAAAATTACAACCTTTTTGAAGAGATTGTGAACAAATTATGGAAAAAACAAAAAAGGGAGAACAAGAAGTGAACCTACAATGAAAAAATACATAAAAATCGGAGTAATACTCGTTCTTGTAGTAGCTATGGCTATATTGGCCGACAATTTAGCAACCCAAACTGCACCCTCTCCTCCTCCATCAATTTTTGAACCCCGTCCGGTTCCTTATGATAGATTTGATTTTGATAGATACAATTCTTTCATTGGTGACATTGAATTGTTTTATAAAGTAAAAACAATGCTTTCTACAATCAATGCCACACTTTTAGTTGTACTATTGGCAACATACATTGATATGTACAGAAAATTGAGATCAGAATTTACTATTGGGTTAATCGTCTTTTCATTGACTTTACTTCTTTATGCACTTTCATCAAATCCATTACTTCAATGGATTTTCGGTTTCAGAGCATTTGGTTTGGGGCCTTTCGCAATGCTACCTGATCTATTCACTACATTAGCACTAATCGTTCTATCATATCTGACAATGAAATAATTTAAGACTAAACCTGTGTAATTCTTTTTTTATCGAATTGATTTATTCTAAACTACCTAATAATTTAAAATATTTTATTTTGATTTCAAGAGACCAGCAAGTTGAGAAGATTCTTTAAGAGGATTCTTTAAAACCATTGATACCCCAGCAGTACATTCTAGCCAACATCCCTGGCATGAAGATACTTTATACCAATTTTTACTTTCTTCTTTCTTTTTTAAGAGTTCACTAATTGAACAACTAAGTACGTCTCCCAAAATAATGTCTGATCTAGCTGGACAAGCAAGGAGCTTACCTGATGGATTGATAGCTACATATAATTCTCCCGCATGACATATTTTCAATGATTTTCCTTTAAAAAAATTGTCAAAACCTTCAAGAAAATTCTTAGGTTCAACGAGAAAACTGGGGTTAGATTTTTTGAGTTTTAATAAATAATCAATTAGATGAGAAATTTTTTCATTTTCAGGAATATTTTCTGAAACTGGTGGATAAGGATGAATTGGTTGAACTTGAATAAAATCAACAACATCACGAAGTTCTTCAAAAAATTTTGGTAAAACATCAATATTCCAAGGAGTAACTACACTATTAGCTCCTACCTTAATGTTATTTGCTTTAAGTAATTTTATGGCATTTATTGCTTTTTCAAAGGTTCCTGGAACTCCTCTTATTTTATCATGAAATTCATTTGGTCCATCTAGAGATACTACTACCATATCTAGGGTATTCCCTAGTTCTTTGATTCTATTTTCATTTAGTAATGTTCCATTTGTGTTCATACTCACTAAGCAGCCATGATCTGCAACTCTTTTAGCTAAAACACCTAAATCTTTTCGAAGCAAAGGTTCTCCTCCACTAAGATCAAAAAAAGGTACACCCAAATTACAGACTGCATCAATAGCTTCTAAGGCTTTTCTTGTATTAAGTTCTGGAATCTCATCTTTCCACCAATTACAAAAGATGCATCGCATATTGCATCGTCCAGTTACATTGTAAGATGCAAAAAGTGGAACCGATTTTTTTACCTTAAATTTTACAAAAGCAGACAATGTTTTAGCAACTATTTGCCCGGTTTTCATTTTTACATTGGCTCAATTTGTTTTTGGTGTTGCATGGTTAATTAAAGAATTTTTAGATTTCTTAGTCATGTTTGTTTCATTCTTTCAAACATTTTTTCTAAAGTCCAACGAATAGATGATTTTAGTTCTCTTGATCTTTCAGCTCTTAGATTTTTTATGGTAATCTCTTTCAGTATGTTTCCATCTTGTTTTATTGTATATGAAATGATTTTGTCAGGATCTAGTTTTCCTTTTTCAACATCCTCTTTATCTTTTTCTAACATTTTAGCTAAAACTCTTTCAACAAAAAATGAAGTAAATGGAGGAATATTGATATCAAATTTTTTGTCTTCAGGTAAATTAATATTTACAACGTCTTTTTCTGAATAAATTTGAGCAAGAAGATCTCCAGTTACGGTCTTTAACGGAATTCCCTTTTTGCCTTGTTTTATTGGAGATTCCTTGGATGGTTCAATTTTGGTTAAACTTTGAATATTTTTAGGAAGTTCTGCTCTCTTAAAACTTTGTTGAACCAGTGTTGTATCAATTAAATTTAAAAGAGTTTTCAATCCATCAAGTTCTGTTTCCATCTCTTCAACACGTTTTTCTAGAATTTCACGTAATTTAGCAATTTTCTTTATTTTCTCTTTTTCGTCGTTTCCATTCAAAGTTCATTAACTTCCTAATATTTTATATGATTTTATCCATCAAGTAATTTATCAATTAGATAATAATGGAAGTCCTTTTAAAATGATATATTCTCTGAAATATTAATGCTTAAGCATTATAGAAGCGACTATAAATGATCTTTAATATGGCTCTCATTATTTTTTACTAGCTATTGTGTCTTGACTTGTTTAATGAAAAGCTTATTGATTAACAAAAATAGATTGCTTATAACTAAATTTTGCCAAATAATTAATTAAAATGTATATTATTTTTTCTAATTAAATTTCATACAAAGAGAATCCGTTGAGTAAAATTTTT
>JARRMB010000005.1:0-16363 GCA_037386325.1 Candidatus Bathyarchaeota archaeon | reverse complement strand
AGTTAGAGTTGAAGGAAAGAATATTAGGCATAAGGTTTTGCTTTATGCTATTAGTACGTGTCCTTGGTGTAAGAAAGAGAAGCAGCTTTTAAAAGATAATAATATTGAATTTGAGTATGTTGATGTAGATTTATGTAGTGATGAAGATTATGAAGAAATAAGAAAAGACATTATTAATCGGGGAGGCCGTTTTAGCTTTCCAGCAATAATAATAGATGACAAAATTTTGATTAATGGGTTTAAAGAAAAAGAAATACTAGAAGCTTTAGAAAAATAAATGTTACAATGAATCCAAATAGAATTCATTACAACTATTAAGGCAATATTACTTTAGAGCTTTTTTTACTTTCTTAACTGCCTTTTTTCCTACATCTGCTCCTTCTTTGGCAGCTTTTTTACTTACATCTACACCCATTTTTCCTACATCTTTACCAACATCTGCTGCTTTTTTTCCAACCTTTTTCCCTTCTTTAACAGACTTTTTTGCAGCTTCTTCAGTTTTATCTTTAAGTTTCTTAAACAAAAAATATCACCCCCTTCTTTTGAATTATTTATTTTTAATTTTTTATTTTCTTTTTGCATACCAAATAACTTTCATATGATGGACATCGCTTTTTGCTGGCTTATAATTCTCTGTTCCTTTAAAACTTGCATAAACCTGAATCTTGTTATCCCAAAAATCTCTTTGTGTTGCTTCCCAATTAATCGAATAAGTTCCATCATTGTTTGTTGCACCGGAAGCCAAAAGATCGTCCCTTAAGAATGATCGATCTCTTTCCATAATAAAAATTTCAGCACAACCTATTCCTTCCATAGTGTCATGGACAGTCAATTTTCCAGTAAAAGATACTGTCGTACCAGAATCTACCTGTTTGGGTAACATATTTAATAATAAAACAGTGTCATTGACACCCATTGCTGGTTCTTTGCAGACTTCTTCAATACCTGCATATTCATCTTCTTTAGCTCCTGCTTTAGGAACTGCTGTTTCAGTTAATGTTAAATCTTCGATTTCTGCATCACAACTTCTTTGAACAGCATCAATTCCATTTAAAACTCCTTCTTTGGTTTCGTATCCTTCACTTGCTGCAATAATTTCCCCATTAGAAGCTTTCAAATGAAACCTAAATTCATTGGAAACATCTGTGAAAAGCTCATATTTAGGATTAGTAAGTTTTTCCATATCTTTCGTTTGATCTTCAACATGAGAACTACAATTCTTTTGAACAGACATAACACCATTCATACAAGCAGCTTTACTTTCATATGCCTCACTAACAGCCACTATTTTATTGTTAGCAGCTCTAAGCCGGAACCTATATTTTCCAGCCATATCTTTGTAGACTTGATATTTTGCAGTCAAAACAAATTCACCAATTAACATAAAACAATTTAAGCAGATAAACTTTTCAAAGATTCAACAAAATCATATTAATCAAAAAAATAATTTCTTTTTTCTAAAAATTTATCTAAAAGACAATTCTAAGTTGAAATAAAAAATAATCTAATAATTCATTTTTACAAAAAAGATTGTGAGGGGATTATTTTATTCCCCATTTTTTAGTGATCTTCACTAGGATGAAGATTACAAATGCAACGATAATGAAAGTTATTAGTGCAACTAGAAAGTTACCTACACCAAATTCTTGGCTACCTACAGGAACAGTTAGAGTTGACAAATTATCCATACCAGGTAAAGCTAATCCGATGATTGGCATTATCAAATCTGAAACCATCGATTGCACTAACATACCAAGATATAGACCTAAAATGAAAGCTACAGCAAGCCCCATAACTTTATAGTTTTCTAGAAATGCTTTGAATTCGTTCCAAAGTCCAGTTGGCTCAGGAGGAGGTGGAGCAGGTTTAGCAGCTAAAAGTTCGCGAATCTGTTTAAGCTCTTCAAGCATTTTATCTTCTGTCGTCATTTTATTTCAACAAAAATAGTGTTTAGATGTGTTCTGTGTTTAAAATTTTCTATAGTAAAAAAAGATTGTTCAAAAAACTTATTTGCTCTAAGTTTAATTTTCGACAAGATCACAATAAGAGAGAGATTCAAGATTGCCTGAAGAAATCTGTAATTGGTCCATCAGATTTTCTAGAATCTTACGTCCATTTTCTGTTTTATCTGTATCACTGATTTGTCTTTCGAATTCAACAAATTTTCCAAGACCCTCAACTATATCTAAATGAATTTGAGTACCTTGAAGATGATAAATTTCTCGAACTTTTTTTACCAAAATCAAAGGAGTTAAAATCTTTTCAAGAATCTCTTTAAATTCTTCAGCTTCTTGAACCTTTAAAATGAAAGCATCGTCTTTTTTTGGTCCTGCGATATCTTCACGTTGATAGTAAATTAATTCTAAAGTGTTATTCTCTTCAACTTCTCGAAGTTTCAATCGTCCTTCAGGAACCTCGAAGTATTGATCTTTTTGATGAAGAGTACCAATATATTTTGCACCCAATGTAGTCAATTTTTTTCTTACAACTTCAAGATCATCTATATGCGCTTTCAATTCTACCATTTTATGACTTAAACCTTGATGAGCCGCAATCTTCAAACAATAATCAACTCTTTCAAAAAAGAATCGTAAAAAAGATTATTGTGTTTTTCTATTTCCGGCGCACGCATAGACAACAAAATAGTAAACCTAGTAAAAAACTAGCTAATTCGAAAAATAAAATAATTCAAGAGTTTGAAAAATATTGATTTTGGGTTCATAAGGTTTATTTTGATTTTGCAGGGAATAATTCATTTGGCTTCTTAGGGAAGGGGAATTCCCAAAATAAAATTTTGAATGAATTTTTTCCTTTCTGCATCAATACTTTGCCATTTTTTAGGTAAAATAAGAGTTAAATTTTGAACCAACACTATATTTGAGTCAATTTCACCTCCTCAAATTTTCCATTGAAAAAAAGAAGAATGACCCCCGTGATTGTTCTCTCCCCTTGTATACTCTTTTGTAAAGAAGGATCTGTTGAAGATATTAATAACTTTTTTCTCTAATTACAAATAAATATATATTTTCTTGTAAAAAACTACACCTGTTTCTAAGTTTTGTTGGTGTAAAAAATGAAAAAAAGGCAACATGTTATCTCATAATTCGTTAAAAGAACCTTATTTTTGCCTTCTTTTTCTCCACAAATTAAAAAAAGAATCCACTAACTCTTATATTCAACAATAAATTTGGGGGGGAGGTGAAAAAAATAAGAATTTCACCAAAAATGAGTGTTTGTATTTGTCTTATAGCTATTGTGCTCTTTTTTAGTTTATCTACTCTTCCAGTTTTCGCAGACAATGCTAGACCATATTCCACAGAACCTGAAAAACCTTGGTATAAACCACGTCCAATCATATTTAATCCAATACCAATCCTCATTGACTTCCAAATCAATACATATAATCTGAAATGATACCAAAAAAGGAGTAATATTAATCAAATCAATAAAGAAAGTACATTATATGTTTGGAGGCTTAAAATTTTAGTCAATTAGAAGAGCTTACAAAAGTATCAGAATACATAAAGGTACTCGACAAAACAAACGCTAAAATTATCGGTTCCCTCAGTAGACATGATCCAAGGAATCTTTCAGCTATTGCTGACGAAGTTGGTTTACCCAATTCAACAATGGCATTTAGAATAAGAAAATTGGTAGAAAAACTCGATTTAGAAGTAAATGCACGAGTAAATTTCAATAAACTAGGATTAAAAAGAGCAATTATATTTACTGAAGCTCTCCCAGGTCAATGGGATAACTTATGGAACATAATGGAAAAACTAGGATGTATGACATATTTAACCAAATGCTACAATGGAAATTTTTATGGTTGCTATGGTATTTTTGCTTTCCCAGCAGAAAATTATCATCGACTTGAAAATTATTTCGATACTGCAAAGAAGCTCGAATTACTTAAGAATGCAACGATTTTTTGGACGACCAACCTTGTTGAGATTCATCCTTCTTTTGAGTGGTATGATTTTAAGAAAAACAAATGGATTTTCCATTGGAAAAAATGGATTAAAGAAATTCAAGAAGCTAACCATAATTTATCAACAGACTTAGTTGACCCAAAAGAATATCCAATTTTAGCAGACAAAAAAGATTTAATGCTTTTGAGACAGCTCGAAAAAGATGGTATGACTTCATTTGAAGATTTATCAGAAATAGTTGACCTATCCCCAAGAGCTGTGGCATACAGGTATAAAAAACGCCTCATTAAAAGACAACTTATTATTGATCATATGGTACACTTCTTTCCTTATCCATATCAAAATTCTAATGTATGCACATTCACGATTCAATTTTTAGATCAGAAAAAACTTTCCAAATTTGTAAATTCATTAAATAACAAACCATTCATATTGAGTTATGCTAAAGTTCTCGGAAAAAATATACTGATAACAAACACATATATCCCAACTCAAGAATTTCCTGAATTCATGAATATGCTTGGCCTATTTACAAAAATGGGATTTATCAAAGATTTCTCATATGTAACCCTTACTCTTATCCCACATAAAAGAGGAGGAGTACCTTACGAGTTTTTCAAAAAAGGCATATGGAAATGTAATTTGGAAAGTAATTTAAATAAATTGATGACTATAATAAAATGATCTAATGCCTTTTTTTCTTCAAAACCTATATATTATCAACAAATTTAGCAAAATTTAAATTTTGTAAACAGATTTTTCAAAAAATTTCGAATTTAGTCATTGTTTTTATAATTTTCAGATTTGTCAAATAATTGGGATAAAAAGCATTGAAACATTGATTTTATTATCATAGTAAGGTTAATAGGTATGCTTTTCATCTAGCATGCTAAACATTAACAATTCAGGAGAAACATTAGATTGCCCAAATTTAGGCAGACACAAGACATAGTCAAGCTTATGTCAAATAAAGAAGATATAAGGGACATCGGAATAATTGCCCACATAGATCACGGCAAAACTACCATGTCTGATTCGCTTCTGGCCGAAGCAGGTTTATTATCACCAAAAATCGCAGGAGCTGCAAGAGCTCTTGATTATTTAGAGGAGGAACAGAAACGTGGAATCACAATCAAAACAGCAAACATTTCTCTCCTCCATGAAATTGGAAATAAATCGCATGTAGTTAACCTCATTGACACACCAGGACACGTAGATTTTACAGGTAAAGTAACACGTGCCCTAAGAGCAATAGATGGAGTAGTTGTAGTAGTAGACGCCGTCGAAGAGGTTATGGTTCAAACAGAAACAGTCACTCGTCAAGCCCTTAATGAACGAGTTAAACCAGTTCTTTTCATAAATAAAGTTGACAGACTAATTAAAGAATTAAAACTCAACGAAGAACAAATGCAAACAAAGCTTCTCAGAATTATCCGAGATTTTAACAATTTAATCGCAATATATGGTGAAAAAGATCAAAAAGCACAATGGAAAGTTGATCCATCTAAAGGAACAGTAGCATTTGGTTCCGCACTTCATAAATGGGGTTTCACGCTCGAAATAGCCCAGAAAAAAGGAATAAAATTCGGTGACGTCATAGAAGCTTATAAAAATGGAACAGAAGAACAACTTGCAGAAACTGTACCCCTTCACCAGGCAATATTAGATATGGCAGTTATTAACCTACCAAATCCTATAGATGCCCAAAGATATCGTGTTCCTAAAGTCTGGAAAGGAGAAGCAGACTCTGTTATTGGAAAAGCTATGATCAACTGTGACGAGAATGGACCCACAGTATTATGTTTAACATCTGCTATGATGGATCCTCATGCAGGTTTAGTTGCTACAGGTCGCGTCTTTTCGGGATGTGTTAACGAAGGTGACAGAATCTATCTAGTTGGAGCTAAAAAAGATTACAGAGTCCAACAAGTATCAATGTATATGGGAGCCTACAGAGAAGTTGTAGGCAAAATAGGTGCCGGAAACATTGCTGCCCTATTGGGTATGGACCTAGCAAGAGCAGGAGAAACCCTTATCAGCGTTGAACACAAAGACGAAATGATACCTTTCGAAAACATTCAATACGTTTCTGAACCAGTCATAACTATAGCTATAGAACCAAAACATCCCAGAGAACTCCCACGCCTAATCGAATTAATGGATCGCTTAGCAATCGACGATCCAAACTTAGTTACTAACATTAACAAAGAAACAGGCGAATATCTCCTTAGTGGAATGGGGGAACTACATCTTGAAATAGCTGTAAAATTCCTAAAAGAATATGGCGGAGGCTTAGAACTTCTTACATCTCAACCGCTAGTAGTCTACAGAGAAACAGCCGCAACAGAAGGTGTAGTTGCGATGGCAAAAAGCCCCAACAAGCACAGCAGATTCTGGCTACAAGTAGAACCTCTGGACCAAAATGTAATAGATTTGATGGAAAAAGGCTCTCTTTTTGAAGCAATGGGTGCAAAACGAATAGGAACTACTTTACGGGAAGAGGCTGGATGGTCAGCACAAGAAGCAAAAAATGTTTGGACACTAGAAGAACACCGTAACGTTTTAGTCGACTTAACTAAAGGAGTCCAATATCTAAGAGAAGTAAAAGAAACAGTTAGTTCAGGTTTCAGATGGGCAGCAAAAAGTGGTCCACTCTGTGACGAACCAATGAGAGGACTTAAAGTAAAACTTTTAGATGCAAAACTCCACGAAGATCCGGTACACCGAGGACCAGCACAAATTATGCCGGCAATAAAAAGAGCATTCTGGGGATCATTCCTAACAGCTAAACCATCACTTATAGAGCCAATCTACAAAGTAGGTGTTTCAGTTCCTCAACAATTTGTTGGTGAAGTAACTGGATTAATAAGCCGAAAAAGAGGAAGAGTAATAGCATCAGAACAAAAAGGACCAATAACAATGGTTACAGGATATATACCAGTATCAGAAACTTTCGGTTTATCAGCCGATATGAGATCAGCAACATCTGGCCATGCTTTTTGGCAAACACAGTTCGATCATTGGGAAAAAGTTCCTGAAAGTATAGCAGCTGAAGTTATAGCTTCAATACGAAAAAGAAGAGGATTACCTGAAGAAATACCTAGAGCCAACAAATACATCGACGAAGCATAATTGTTAAAATAGAATCTAAGATCAGGCATTAAGTTAACCCAACTTAATGTCTATTTTCCAACATTTTCTTTTTTTAGAAGATTTAACATATTTATATTAATGGAAGCAAGGTTATGCTGCTTACCCCATTTGATCCATGGAAATCTACTCTTTGTACATGTCCACCAAAATTAACATTAAATCCATATACAGGTTGCGATCATGGATGTATCTACTGTTATGCTTCATCATATATACCCCGATTTCTTGAGTGTAGACCAAAAAAGAACCTACTTAACAGATTAAAAAAAGAAGCCTCGAAATTAAATAATGAACTAATTTCTATATCAAACTCATCGGATCCTTATCCCCAACTAGAAAAAGAACTGAAACTAACACGAAATTGCTTGAAAATATTAGAACAAAATAAATGCAGGATTCAGTTAATAACAAAATCCGATCTTGTGATTCGTGACATCGACATCTTGAAGAGAATAAATTGTGTTGTTTCAATTACAGTTCTCACAAATAACGATAAACTTTCAAAAAAGCTAGAACCTGGAGCACCAATTTCATCAAAACGACTTGAAGCAATAGAAACTCTAGTAAAGGAAAAAATTCCAACAACAGTAAGAATTGACCCTTTAATTCCGTTCATTAATGATGATTTAACAGAACTTATTGAAACTATAGCAAGTTTTGGCATTCAACATATAACAAGCTCAACATACAAAATTAAACCAGACAACTGGCGAAGATTCTGCAAAATATTTCCAGAAACTGCAGAAAAACTCAAGCCAATGTTTTTCCTAGAAGGAAACAAAGTTGGTAGATCACTGTATCTTCCAAAAGATATAAGATTTAATTTGATGAAAAAAGTAAAACAACTTGCAGAAAAACATGCCATAAAATTTGGATCATGCAGAGAAGGATTCCAGCTAAATTCAGCTATTTGTGATGGATCATGGGCAATCAAATGAAAATGAAAAACAAAAACTGAAAATTGATTCCCACTACACAATAAGTGTAGAGTAATAAAATCTAAAAATTCTGTTTTATATTATGGTGTAACGAATTTTTGAGATAAATTATTCGTTTTTATATTCTTTGGCCACAATCATCGTTGTAGTCAGGAAAATATCTGATAACGATCGAAGTTTATCTGTTAAGAATTTATCTAAATCAGCTAGGTCTTTGACTCGAACTTTTGCAATAGCATCGTATTCTCCATAAAGCTCGTCTACTTGAACAACTTCTTCAAAATTAGCGACTCTTTCGCAGACGTCTCTTTCAGCGCCTGACTTTAATGTGACAAGGATATAACCATAGACTGACATTTTATTTCATCTCAACAATTACACTTCAGGTCAAAAACTTAAACATATCGTTAGAAAACAATGAAACAACAATCCAAGTTCAAATCATCTAATAACAGTATATTTTCAAAAATATATACTCCTAAGATAGGAGGATAATCCACTTAATGCTAAAATTATATAATAATAAACTGAAATTAAGCAAATATATGAATCATTTTTTTCTACGTTTTTCTTGAATTTCTCGCTCGCTAACCCAATAGGACTCTTCAATCCCAGTCTGACTTACGATATACTCTTTCTTAAAGACAGGAGTCTCACTTTTATAACGCTCAACAGCTTCACGTAAGACTCCGAAAACATTCTCTCTATGAGCCCCAGCAACCACAATATAAACTAAATCTTCTCCAACACTAAACTTTCCAACAAAATGATGAATCTGAACATCAAAAACACCTTCACGCTTTTTCAGGTCCTCACATATTTCACCTAGAATCATGTTAGCTTGATCTTCGTATGCTTCAATCTCTAGTCCAGTAACTTTCTGACCATTGAAAGTTTCACCTCTAACCACTCCAACAAAAGTAGCAATTCCACCTACCTTGTCAAAATTTTCTTTTTCTTTGATAGTCTGCAGTAAATCGGAAAGAGAAAAAGCACCTTTCTTATGAATACCAACATATTCCATACAATAATTCACCATATTATTGAGAAGACAAAAAAGTGTAGTTAAAAACGCTTTTTAGATCGATGCGGATGTCCATTTAAATCTACAGTTTTATACACTGGATGTTCCTTAAAATGAAGAGTTGACTCAGATTTTTCGATAGTTCCACTGGGTAATCGTGCACAAAGTGAATGCACAGTTGCTCCAGTTGACGTAAAACGTACACCATCTAAAAGTTCTCCCTTTGTAACCCCTGAAGCAGCAAAAACAAGCTCGTTACCTTTGGCCAGTTCATTTTCGTTATAGGTTTTATCAACATCTACACCTACTTCCATTAACCGATCCAAACGAGATGAATCATCTTTCTTATCTCGCCAAACATTCACAAGCATGGTACCACCTAGACATCTCACAGCAGTTGCTGCAATAGTAGCCTCAGGACCTGCACCAGCTCCTATAAGAAGATCAACACCAGAATCAGAAATACAAGAAACTACAGCTGCTGCAATATCACCATCTGGAAGTAAAATGATTCGAACTCCAAGGTTCCTTAAACTTTTCAGAATGTCAATATGCCGATCTCGCTCTAACATAATAACAGTAAAATTTTCAAGAGGCATAGATTTTTCATGAGCAACAGTAGTAACAATTTCGTCAACAGACATTTCTAAAGAAAGCTTACCAATAGAATGATAGTCGGTAGCTATTTTAAAATAATATCCATCATCGGGTAATACTTTAAGACACCCAGCTGGTGCACAAGCTAGTGCAGAAATAGCATCTTTTCTACCCTTAGCAGTTGCTGTTGTACCATCAACTGGATCTACGACAAATTCAACTTTAGGTCCCTTTCCGGTTCCAACTTTTTCTCGATTCATGAATGCTGGAGCATTATCTTTTGGACCTTCACAAGAGATAACCTCACCGTCAACTTCAGTTTGATCTAATACAGCTCTAGAAAATTCTACCGCTTTTGCATCAACTAAATTTTTGTCTCCTTGACCTATGTGTAAAGCTGCTCCCACAGCTCCAGCTATTGTGATTCTAGTTAATGAGGGCGCTAAAGCCCTTAAAGATGCCAAATTTAACACCTATATAATTTACATAGTGTAATCAATTGTAAAAACGTTTTTGGACAAAAAACCAAATTCACGATAAGTAAATTCAAACCTCTTTAAGACAACTAATATTTACAATGTTTTCATTTACTTCTATTAATAAATTGAATTTTAACAAGGAAAAGGACCAAAAAATGATTGTTGGAATTATTTCAGATACTCATGATAATTTACCACTGATTGATATAGCAGTAGAAAGATTAAATCAAGAAAAAGTGGAACTTGTTCTACATGCAGGTGATTATATCGCTCCATTTGTTGTATCCCATTTTAAACCTTTGAAAGCTCCTTTAATCGGAGTTTTTGGTAACAACGATGGAGATAAAAAATTATTAAAAAAGAAATTCACAGAATTAGGAGCTGACATAAGGGGAAGATTCGCATTTGTTCTAATTGATGGATTACGGGTTGCACTATTACATGGAGATGACAAAGAACTAATGCGATCACTATTAGAGTTAGAAAGCCATGATATTATAATAAGCGGTCATACCCATCAAGAAAAAAACTATCGAAAGGGTAGAACATTAGTAATTAATCCCGGTACAGTTAGCGGTTACCTAACAGAAAAACCCACAATGGCAATATTAGACACCAACACCTTTAACATAAAAACAATAGATCTTAAGACATAATTATTAATTTTAAAAACAAATCCTTCTTCAGCCATATCATCAATTTTTAGCGATTAATTTTGATATCGAAAAACATATCCTTTTATTTTACAATAAGTAATTCTTCAAAAAAAGGTTATCACGATGACTATAATTATAGATGATGCTGGAAGCGGAGATCTACTTTACGGAGTGGTAGTCGGCGCATTTCGTGATTCGAACAATGAATTCAAATACGAAATAATTGATGTAAAATATTTTAAAGATAGACTCTTTTCAAAAAAAGCATATCTTAAACAAGCTTCAAAAATTGTCTGTAAAATTCTCAATGAAATGAAACCAACTCAAAACGAAGAAATTCACATCTGCAGAGGTTACATCTTTGATGACGTCATAGAAAAATTAAAACATGAATATGGCGAAGAACGAATTCAACGAATTAAAGTTGTTGGAGAAGCCCAAAATCTAACAGAAACTGCATATTTAGATGAATTAAGAAATTTAGGATATGAACCGATTGAAGAAAGAGAAAATAAAATGGCAAAAAGTTTTTTTCACATGATGGATTGGCTAAAAAAGAATCCTGACATGATAAGATATGCAAAAACAGGTTGGCCACGACTTAAAAGATACAAATTTTTTAGAACAAAATATTAGAAAAAATTTTGTTTTTATTTTAATTGACTTTTCCAAGTTCTGAAATGAAATAAAATCACATCTTTTGTGCAAGCATTAGAATTCACATAATCTGAGAAGGGCATTCCTTGTTCTTTGAGAAAAGTTCTAAAAAGACTTTCTTCATCAGATTCAGTATTCTTTTCTAGCACATAATTAACTGTAAAACAAATAGGAGTCAACGAATCAATTTTGTTTATATTAATTTTGAAACCTTTAACAAGTTCATAAAATTCATAAATAAAGTCTTCAAAGTAATCTTGTGCACCACAACTTTGACAAAAAGCACCTTCAAAATCGACTACTAAATTATTTTTTGATAACTCAACAAATTTAGCTGTTACTTCTGGGCTTCTATATTTATTATAAATATAAATAGTCTTTAAAATTGATTCAATTAAAATAGGATCCGAAAGATCTCCCATAAGGGTTTCACTATAAGCTCCAAATCCTACTGATATTTCAAGTTTTCCAAATATATTAAACAAAAATTATTCTATTTACTTCTAAACTCAGAAATCTATTAAGTAAGAAAAGCTTCAATCAAGAATATAATTTAAATCTTTAAAGAAGCAATGGCTTTCGAAACTTTATCAACAGATTCTTCAAAAAGTTTTGCAGATTCTGATGACAATTTTAATTCAATAATTCGTTCCACCCCATTCTTTCCTAAAACTACTGGAACACCAATCGAAACAGCTGAACAACTATATTCTCCTTGTGGACAAGTTGAAACACTCATAACCCGATTTCTTCCTTTAAGAACAGCATCTGCCATCATTGCAATAACTGCTCCAGGAGCATAAGTTGTAGAACCTTTAAGTTTTATTACATCAGCACCAGATGTTCTAGTTTTTTCAACAATCATATCAATTCGATTTTTTGGAAGTAAAGTAGTAATAGGTATACCTGAAATTGAAGCATATTCAACTAAAGGCACCATAGATTCACCATGTTCTCCTATAACTAAACCATGTGTATCTTCTCTTGAAACTTTAAGCTCTTGAGCGATATAAGATCGAAAACGAAGAGTATCAAGAATATTCCCCATACCAAAAACATGATTCGGAGGTAACCCAGATTCTTTACGTGCCAGAAAAGTCATAACATCAACAGGATTAGTAACAATCATCAATTTAGAATCTGGAGCATAACGCACAACTTCTTTGACCACAGAATGCACAATTTTAGCATTAATATTCATAAGATCTATACGAGTCATACCAGGAGTTCTGCCTTTACCAGCAATAACAATAACAAGATCAGAACCTTCCATTTTACTAAAGTCATTTGTTCCCTGAATTGTTCCATCAAACTCGATTGCAGGAGCAGCCTGCATCATATCTAATGCTTCACCTTCAGCTAATTCAGAATTAATATCGATAAGAACAACATCACTAATTCGTGCTTTTAAAATATCAAAAGCAGCTGTACTCCCAACTTTTCCAGCACCAACAATTGTAATCATTAGAAATCACAGTATACTATTTGCTTAAGGACATTAAAGTAGCTTTTTATCTAAAATTACTTGATAAAAAAATCTTGACAAATTTATAGAAAAAAAGGTAAGTCAATCAATTTGGCGCATTAACAAGTGGATAATTGTCATTATTACTTTCATCTATAACGTAAGGTGTATTCCATATTCCTGATTGATCAACAATTTCTGCATCGGGATATTTCTCTTGATAATCACTCCAAAAGTTACCTTTACTATCGTTATTCCAAGTATTAGGTGAACCCAAAGAAAATACTTGATTTGTGTTATTGAGAAAATTATTATTAAAAATGCTATTTTGTGATGAATCGTTTAAATAAATCCCAAAATTATTTTCAACAATTTTGTTACCTGAAATTTGATTATATTGTGCTGAAGTAAATCCTATTCCAACTTCACTATTTTTGATTTCATTATCGGAAAGTGTGTTAGTATTAGATCCATCAATAATATTAATACCATAATCGTTGTCAGTCATATTATTTCCAGAAATTAGATTATTTGTTGCAGAATTAAGAAGACCAATTGCTCCATCACAATCGATTATTTTGTTTTCTGATACACTGTTTCCTGAACTTCCATCTAATATTATACCTTCGGAATTTGCTTGTAAAACATTTTCAAAAATATTGTTATTATCTGATGAAAAACCAAGTTTGATTGCTACATCTCCATTTCTTATTGTATTTCCATAAATCGTGTTTGTTTCAGAATTTAGAATAATAGAAATCCCAACATCACTTGATATGATTTCATTATTAATTATCCTGTTATCTATTGCATAATTAATACCAATAGATCCATCACAATTTGATAAGGTGTTTTCTACAATTGTATTATTTGCAACCTGGTTGAGCATTATGCCTCCAGTGTTATTCATTAAATTGTTCTGAGAGATAGTATTGTTATTAGAACCTTGTGAAATAAAAATAGCTTCTTCGCCATCGCTTATTACATTTTCAGAAATTAAATTACTGAATGAACCATAATCCAAGTTTAAACTATAATTATTGTTATTCAAATTATTTTGTAATATATGATTATTTGATGATTGAGCTAACAAAATTGCCCCAAAACAATCTGAAACATCATTTTCAAGAATAATATTATTGGAACATGAATCAAAGGCAATTCCATATTCATTTATTAAATTATTTTGTGAAATCAAAATATTAGATGATGAATTAACGAAAATTCCAAATTTATAATCTTTTATCCTCAAATTAGTTATTGAAACATTACTTTTTTGAGCAATTTCGATTCCAGTATAATTAGCGTCAGTTTTACCGTAAAGGAGATGATTTGCTCCATCGATTATAATATTATCTCGTTCAATAACAATTGTTCCAAAAATATCTTCAGTAAAAGTATAAATTTTATTATCTGAACTTTTTGAAATCCCTACACCTTGGGGATCAATTGTTCCATCAGCTCTAATGTAAATTGGTGTAAAAGTTTTAATTACAAACTGCCATACCAAAATAGCACTAATTATTATAATAATTAAAGTCAAAGCTAGAATGATTTTCTTCTTAGTTTTTTTGAGCTTCCTGAAATCTTTGTTGTTTAACTTGTCGTTCCTGTTGTTTTTCTTTAAAGCCTTTTTTTGACATAATGTTTCAGCCAAATTTGAAGTTTCTTAGTCTTTTTGAATGGTGTCTTAGATAATAAGGTTTTTTCAAATTTAAACTCACTTATATAAAAATAGTCCGCTAACTATTAACAAAATTAAAAAAATTGAAAGCTCAGAATACTAAAATGAAGCTGCAAGATTTTCTGTTATTCTTTTATAGAGATACCATGCCAACAAGTAAGTAGCGGATATCGCAATAGGTCCAACTATTATCCAGACAGATTCAAGCAAAGCAGAAATGTTAATTGCAAAATGAAGACCTACAGCGATGAGATAGAAAAACCAAATTCTATTTGTTCCAATTCCATAAGCAGTTATTGCCGTTGTTGCTGCATGAAAAAAGATTGCAGGTAACCTAACAAATATCGGTTGACCTAACACAAAGACATATAGAAGAAATTCAGTGAAACCAAACCCAATACCTACAATAAAACCTAATTCGAAAAGAGATCTAATCGTTTCACCATGCCGATAAAATAAAGGAAAAGCTTTAGCAAACTCCTCTATAAAAGGTGTGAAAACAGCCACTGAACATATTTGAGCATAGAACATAGGTAAAGTTATGCATAAGAAAGTAAAAAAATGAGTTTTTCCTGAATGTCAGGTCTATGAACAACAATAGTGACGGCTTTTCCTTGGTTATTTGCCATTAATAAAACATATATTTAGCAGTATAAAACCCTTTTTTTCAATTATGAAATGAAAATTAAATTGAAGAACATAAGATAAAATTTAAAATCAATTAGCCGATTTAGCGTTTAACATAGACATGCCTAGACCTAAGAGAGGAATAGCCCAGACTTCTGCTATAACTATGAAACTTAGCATTCCTACAAGATATGAGTACAGAACATAAATAATAAAATGCAATCCGATCATTGAAAAGGCTAAGCCTAACCATTTTAACGTAGAACCAAGTTTCTGTCTAGCCAAATAATAAGCTCCAATAACAGTACAAATTAAGGCTAAAGACATCAAAAGAAGAGAGTTCAATGCACCTAATGCATTAATCCCAAAAGAAAAAAATGAAAACCCCTCCGAAATTATTCGATCAAACCATTTTAAAACCGAATTTGCCCATAAAACTGTGACATAAGCAACTAAAGTTACTGCACTCCATCGCCAAGCCGTAAAACCTTCTGGTTTAGTTCTATATGCCTTTATTGCCAAAACCAAAAGAAAGGGTACAGTCAAAAATACCATCAAAAGATAATCTACACCCAATAATAAACTAGCCAAAGATTGAAAATTATTAAAACTCACCATCAAAATTCCTGAGGGCAGCAATAAAGCATAATAAGCTGCCTCAAAAACAAGTGCAAAAGAAACTAAATTCTTTACATCAAAAAAGTTTTTATCATGACCCCAGACTTGTCGTGGCCAAAATTCTTTCAAAACTAAAATGGCCAAAAATACTCCAATGAAACGAAGTAACATTCCGATAGCACCAGATAACTCCATAATCATAAAAAATACACCATAATTTTGGATAGCTTCTTGCCATGGAGTTCCATCAAAACTAAAAAAACGATAGATAGCCGGTGGAACCCAATAAATTATCCAACCTAACAAAGAGCATAAAGTAATGAGAATCCATAAATTTACTTTATGCGGAATATGATCCAAATTTTTTAACTCGTAATGTTATTTAACATTTTTAAATGGAACGAATATTTAATATGGCAACCTGAGGAGTTGAAAATTTGGATCATATTCCGCCTAAAGTAAATTTATGGATTCTCATTACTTTATGCTCTTTGTTAGGTTGGATAATTTATTGGGTTCCACCGGCTATCTAT
>JARRMB010000004.1:0-18785 GCA_037386325.1 Candidatus Bathyarchaeota archaeon | reverse complement strand
AAAAAAATTAGTGGGGAAAATGGAGTTGAGATACGGAAAACGTCAATTTTTTTCCTACAAAACTTCAGAAATCGTTAAATTTTTCCGTAACTGTATTATTAAAGCAGTGAAAATGATGGATGATACCGATAAGTCAATTATCGAAATTTTAAAGCATGATGGGCGAGCAACATATAGCGATATTGGAAAAAGAATTGATTTATCTGAAGGTGCAGTTCGAAAAAGAATAAAATCACTTGTTGATACTGGTGTAATAAGACGATTCACCGTAAAAGTTGGATTAATAGAAGGAGCAGAAGCAATAGCTTTACTTTCAGTAGACCCATCTTCTCCAACTTCTGAAGTTTCAAAAGCATTAAAGCAATTTTCTAATGTTGAAACAGTGTATGAAATTACTGGAGAATACGATATCGCTGTTACAATGTCTGGTTTAAACATAACTGAAGTTAATGAATGTCTCGAAAAAATACGACGTTTGAAAGGAGTTGCTAATACCAACACTATGATTGTTTTACGTAGTTGGTAATTTCACTCAAAAATTGTGTTACGTTTTTAGAAATCATAGTAATTTTTTCGTATTATATCTAATATTATTTTACATAAAGTATATATATTTGTGCGTTTTGTATTCTTCAAAAACCTAAATTGTAAACTTAGTATAAAAAGGAAGGCTCAACGAAGTGGAAAACCAATATGTTAACGAACAAGGGCAAAAACTATTAGATAAATTGAAAAGAGAAGGTATTCTCCCTAGCCCTTATAATTTCGCTAACTATAATGCTCCCTCTCTCGATGAATACATTGTTCATGACAGTACTCTTAGAGAGGGTGAACAGACTCCTGGTGTAATTTTTAGCATAGAAGATAAACTTAGAATTGCTAAGAAATTAGACGAGGTGGGAGTTCCACAAATAGAAGCAGGATTCCCAGCTGCCTCAGAAAAACAAAGAAAATGCGTAGAAGCTTTAGTTGATCTCAATTTAGATGCTCAACTATCTGCATTTGCACGTGCAAAAAAGGAGGACATTGATATTGTAGCTGATAGTGGAGCCGATGGTATTGTGCTTTCATTATCTATTTCTCCATATCATAGAGAACACAAATTCAAGGGAATGAGTAAGGAAGAATATTTGGATAAACTTGAGACTCATATTAGCTATGCGGAAGGTTACGGACTTTATATCATATATAGCGCAGAAGATACAACAAGAGAAAATGATCTGGATTTCTTGAAAAAAGCTTACAAAACAGCAGAAAATGCAGGAGCGGATAGGGCTCGAGTGGTTGACACTCTCGGATGCGCTAGTCCAAATGGGATGTCATTTCTAGTCAGAGAGATTGGCAAAGAACTCGAGATTCCTGTGGAAGTGCATTGTCATAATGATCTTGGATTAGCTTTAGCAAACTCATTAGCATCTGTTGAAGCTGGCGCATCAACAGTTTCAACTTCAGTAAATGGTTTAGGAGAAAGAGCGGGAATTGCAATGACCGAAGAAATCATTCCTGCTTTACACATGCTCTATGGTACTAGCATTTTTGAGATGAACCAATTAACTTCATTATCTGATCTTGTTCAATCAATATCAGGAATAACAATGCCTCCTCATAAACCATTAACTGGAGATAATGTTACAGCTCATAGTTCAGGAATACATCAACATGGGGTTTTAGTTAATCCAACAACATACGAGTTTTATCCTCCACGATTGATGGGACAAAAACGAAAAATCTACATCGACGAACTTGGTGGTAGACATGGAATAATATATGTAGCAAAAGAGCTTGGCATAGAAATTTCAGATGTTACTGCTCGAAAAGTTCTTGAACAGGTAAAGTCAGCTTTTTCTTCTGGAGAAAGAAGAAGTTCTTACACGCCGGAGGAAATCAAAAAATTAATCGACGATTTTGAAAAGTGTTGAGTAAATATGTCTTCCACGATAACAGAAAAAATCCTTGCTAATGCTTCCCATAAAGATGAAGTTGCTCCAGGTGATTTTGTTGTAGCTGATATAAATTATGTTATGGCTCATGACTCTACTGCACCTTTAGCAATTGAAAGCTTTCAAAAAATCGCTAGTAAGGTCTTCAATAAAGATAGGGTGATAATTGTTTTTGATCACTTCTTTCCAGCACCAACCGTAGCAGGAGCTGATCTTCACCAGAAATCTAGAAATTTTGTGATGGAACAAAACATTTCAGGATTTTTTATGAATGGAGTATGTCACCAAATTTTGGTTGAGAAATTTGTTTCACCTGGTGATGTAATTGTTGGAGCAGATTCTCACACATGTACTGAAGGAGCACTAGGTGCGTTTACAACTGGTTTGGGATCAACAGATATTGGGGGTGTTATGGCTACCGGAAAATGCTGGTTTAGAGTTCCTGAAAGTCTAAAATTTAATTTAACTGGAAAAACAAAAAACGGTATTTTCGCCAAAGATGTTATCCTTAGCATTGTTGGCGAAGTTGGAGCTGACGGTGCACTTTATAATGCTTGTGAATTCACCGGTGACTATGTCAAAAATGCTACTATTGCTTCACGTCTTACTTTGTGTAATATGGCTATAGAGATGGGGGGTAAAAACGGTATCATTGAAGCTGATCAAAAAACACTCGATTTCTTAGATGGAAGAACAGGTAAAATCTTCAAAAGTGATAATAATGCGACCTACGCCGACGAATTCGAAATTGAAGTTAGTAATATTGAGCCTCAGGTTGCCCTTCCGCCAACTGTTGATAACGTTAAACCAGTTTCTGCGATTGAAGGAAAATCAATTGATCAAGCTTTTTTGGGAACTTGTACAAATGGTCGACTTGAAGATATAGCGGTTGCCACTAAAATATTGAATGGAAAAAAGATTGCTCCAAATGTTCGATTAATAGTTACTCCTGCTTCTGAAGCAATTTACTTTGAAGCCCTTTCTAAAGGCTATTTGCATTCATTAATCAAAGCAGGTGCTGCGGTTTGCAATCCTACATGTGGTCCCTGTGTTGGAAGACATGGAGGAGTACTAGCTGAAGGAGAGGTTTGTATTTCAAGCCAAAACCGAAACTTTAGTGGAAGGATGGGACATCCTTCAGCGGAGATTATTTTAGCTTCTCCAGCAACTGTTGCAGCTTCAGCTTTGTGTGGAAAAATTGTTGACCCAAGGGATTACTTATGAAAGTTTGGAAATTTGGTAATGACATAAACACCGATATAATTACACCCGGCAGATACACTGTAACTACTAATAAGAAAAAGTTAGGAGAAATAGCCTTTATTGAATATCGTCCTGAATTCAGTAAAAAAGTAAAACAAGGTGATGTAATTGTTGCAGGAAAGAATTTTGGTTGTGGTTCATCCCGAGAGCATTCTCCTGTAGCATTAAAAGCTGCTGGAATTAGCGCAATTATTGCCAAATCATTTGCTAGAATATTTTTTAGAAATTCGATAAATATTGGATTACCGCTGTTTATTTCTGAAGACACCGATAAGATCGAGGATGGTGACGAAGTTGAGATTAACTTCAATACTGGTGAAATTCATGACAAAACAAAGAATTTGATTCTTAAAGTAAAACCTCTACCTGAATTTATGCTAAAAATAGTAGAAAAAGGTGGATTAGTTGAATTTCTAAAAAGTGGTGGATATGACAACCTATAAAATTGCTGTTATCCCTGGTCCTGGAATTGGTTCTGAAGTGGTTCCAGAAGCTATTAGAGTTTTAGAAAGTACAGAGTTAACCTTTGATTGTAAATATTTTGAAGTTGGTTTTGAAGTTTGGCAAAAAACTGGTTTTCCTGTACCTAGTAGTGTTTTAGATGGAATTAAAAAAACTCATGCTTGCTTGTTTGGTGCGACAACCACACCTGTGGGGGTTCCGGGATATAAAAGTGCAATTATTACTTTACGAACAGCTTTGGGATTATATGCAAATGTTAGACCTGCAAAAAGTTATCCAAATCAGAAAGGCATGAAAAATGTTGATTTAGTCATCGTAAGAGAAAACACAGAGGGTTTGTATAGTGGAATGGAATTTGAAATAGGTGATTCTGCTTATTCGATAAGAAAAATCACACGCCAAGCTACCGAACGTATAACAAAATTTGCATTTGAATTGGCAATGAAACGACAAAAGAAAGTAACCGTTGTTACTAAGGCAAATGTTTTACGCCTTTCAGATGGTTTATTTCTTGACGTTTCACGAAAGATTGCCAATAATTTTCCTGAAGTAGAAGTTGAGGAAGCTTTTGTTGATGTCACTGCAATGAGACTTATTCTTAAACCGGAGATTTTTGATGTAATTGTAACTTCAAATTTGTTTGGTGATATACTTTCAGATGAGTCTGCAGGTTTGGTGGGGGGTTTGGGTTTAGCTCCTAGTGCTAACATCGGGGAAAATTATGCTTTATTTGAACCTGTTCATGGTTCAGCTCCTCGATTAGCAGGTAAAAATATTGCTAATCCAATAGCTGCTATTTTGGCTTCAAGGATGATGTTGGAATATTTAGGTGAAAAAAGTTGGGCTGAACGGATAGAAAATGCTGTTGTATCTTTACTTAAAGAAGGAAAGGTTTTAACGCCTGATCTTGGAGGTTCTTCGTCAACTACCCAAGTTACTGATGCAATTATAGAGGATCTTTAAATCGATCTTTATTACTTTACTAAATTTTCTAGTTTAATAGATATTCTTAATTCTAGTATGCTTCTAATTATGCAGAAATTTTTTATTTATTTCATATATCTAAGGTATTTTTAGAATTTAATGTCTACCTTTGTGTCTCTGATTTCTTTGGCTTCTGGTTTGTTTCTGTCTCCAGTCTCTTTTTCTTTGAGTCTCTATGCGTTCTCTTGAGAATTCAAAATGTTTTGAACCTTGTCTTCTGTAATCATCTAATTCTTTGTAGAATTCTGCGTAATCCATTTCATCTCTATTTAATGATTCTAGAATTTCGTTTAATTCAGCTCTTACATTTGATTCTGGTATTTTATCCCAAGTTTCTGAATAGGCAACATATGCTGCGTGAAATTTAAAATCAGATGGTTTGTCAATTGACAGTTTGGATACTTCTTTAGTTTGAGTTTCTTCAATTTGGGGTTTTTCGTTTTTAGTATTCGTTTCTTCAGTCATAACTTTCTATACCCTGAAACTAATGGCAATACTACACATATCAACGCTATAAATATTTATCTAACAATGATTTTTTCCGTCACAGAAATTTATTATGTACGAACAAGCAATCTGTGTCGCATTTGATAATATTTTATTATTTATCCCTGGAACTCCGCAAGTAATCATTGTAACGTTTTTTGTATTGTCAGTGACTTTTGTATTTTCTGCATCTCTATATGGATAAATTGCAATCAATTTACCGTTATTTGAGATTACTATTTCTTCTCCTTTCAAAATGAATAATTTTTTCATTCCAATGCCTTGAAATTGTTCTCCTTTTTCTGCAAATCTCATTAGAAGATCTCCATTTAACGTATCTGTATCAAATGCTGCGAATGCAATTCCAGTTTCGATAGAGGCTAAATTATAGGCATCTACAAGAGTGTTTATCTTTGGAATTGCTTTTCCTGCTACAATTCTTCTTATTAAAGCCTCTGCAGCGGGACGGATTTTGGTTGGATCAATTCCAATTTTCCAGAAAAAATTTCGATAAACTTTAACCGTATGTTGATCTTTCAATGAATTTATTTCATATTTATTTCTGACATTTTTTATTATTTCTATTTTAATTTTTTCTAGCTGTTCGTCTATCTTTTTAATCTTAACATCATTAATTTGGATTAAATTAACATTGATTTCTGGGAAATTATTTCTGAGTTGTTTGTCTATTTTAAGAATCATCGTTTTCTTCCTAAATTTCATGAAAATTATTATATTAAGGATATTTTTGAAGTATTTTTTCTTCGTGCTAATAAAGAGATAAGGGTTATGAACACTATGACTATAAAAAATATAACTCCACCAACCAACCACCCAAATGGGATAACAACAAGATTTGAAGTATTGCTGTCGGTTTCAGCATAACCAGTATCTCCAGACCATTTTGCTTTTACGGAATAAATTCCAGAAGTTGGTGAATTCCATATATAATCATATTTTCCTTCATTGTTTGTTACAGTTGTTGCAAGAACGTTCATAGGTGAACCTAAAGCTCCAACATATAATGTGATTTTTTCTCCTTGTTTAGAGGGTGTAAGAGTTCCTGTTATCTCAACATTTTTTTCTGAGAAAATAAAATTCGTTGAAAGAGACATATGAACTGAAGAAGAATCTGGAATAGTAATGCTTGATGAAACTTGTTCAGGTGCTGTTTGTTCATAATTAATTAGTGGGATTATTTTTGCTATTGCATATTGAAGTTTTTCTGGGCATTCCCCAACACGCCATCCTTTTTTCCATTCTCCTCCCGTTGTTTCAGCTACATAGTATTTTTTTCCTTCATTTTCATAATAGTATACCTGAGATCTGGCATCCTTTGGTGTTTCTGGAAGATTTATTCCAATGAGCATATGGTCATAATATTCAAGTAATAATAAGACTACATCTAATCCCCCGGCTTTCATGATTGATGCAGCTACAATAGATAAGAGGTCACAATCTCCTTCATTTTCAACTATTGTTTCGATTGGATATTTTTGGGGATCACTTTCGTTATATGAAATCTGATGAACTACCATTAGAACACCATTAGCGAAATCCTCTTCATTATTATAGATAGTCCAAAGTTTTTCTGCGATTGGTTCAAGAGCATCTGGTGTAGCAAATTTTGAAAAATCATAATGATACAAGTTGTGATCTTGATCAGCATAATATTCGTATAATGTTTCAGATATTGAGACTCTCAGACGATATATTGTAGAACCTCCTGGTTTATTCAAAAGTTCATAGCTATAATCGTGAGTCTCAGCAAAGCAGGTTTTTGAAAAAAGAAGAATTATTAAAATGCAAAAAGATGTAATAAAAATTCTATTACGTCTTGAAAACATGCTAAATCCTTCTTAATCTATAATAGATTTAACTACAGAAAGCTGAAAATAATTATTTAACATTCCTATTTTTTTCAATTCATTAATACTTGCTGATGATATCCCTTGTATTTTAGCTCAACTCACCGTTTCAGAAATAGCCACAGCTCCCCTAGATACTAAATCAATGAATATTCAAAATAAATCTCTATAAAAATTCCAAACTTCCTCTTCTGTTTTTTGACCTGATGTCAAGGTCATTCTATCATATCTCTTTTGTTTCTTTTCTTCAGTTTTATTAAATGGATTACTATATTTTCTAATATTAATAACCAAGGGAAGAAATTCAAAAAACAATCCAAATAGTGTTAAAACAATAACTGGATTTAAACTGAAAAGTTTTACTACAAGCATTTGCTGCATAAAAATATTGTTAGATTACAAATAGTATATCATTTTATCCTCGAAATTCTTTTATTGATTTTATAGGATTGATTTTGAATAATAAAAATTGTAAATAATTATTATTAACCAACTTCAAAAGTGCCTAGTTCATTGTTTGTTGAAAAATAATAAAAATAGCGTTAAACATAGTATAATTGTGATAACTATGGGGAGAGAAAATAAGAAAAGGTCAAGGAAAATTGGTATTGAAGCAGTTGCTAAACCAGGTTATGAATCGATTTATGTTAGAGGTACATGGATGAAAAAATTAAAAGATTTGGGCACGCAAAAAAGAAAACCCAAGAAAATTCGATAATGTACTTTGAATAAGTTTTATTAGAATAATAAATATTAAGCAATTTTGAATTGCAATAGATTTGAAATAAAGAAAACCACAACGCAAAAATGAGTATACATATTTTTCAAGTGTAATTTTCCTAGAATTGATTTCAGATAATTTTTTTGTTGTCCGATTATAGTTGGAAATTCTTGATCTAGATTTCATGTTTTTGTAACAAACTTTTAATCTTTCCACCGTATCTTTTTTTGGTGGCGGATCTAGGCGGGGGGCTAGGGGTCCTCTGAATCGTAAACCCTCTACAAGACGAGCTGACTGCCCTAGCGAGGCGTTAAAGATCGTTAGGCTTCCTCAGTCCTCTAACCGTGACTATCCGTCCCTTTAGGCTGGCGGACGTGGGGCCGTCTCCGTAGGGAGGCTGTTGACCGCGCTTACCAGGCGAACCTGGCCAGGCCCGGGAGGGAGCAACCTAAACTTGGACGTTCAGCGCTTAGGGGATCGCGGGTAAGAGTTCAGAGATTGAGGAAACTAGCGAAAACTGGACGACGAACTAGGGTGATCCGCCACTTATAATTTTTTTAAATACTCTCTTTTTATTAGAAAAGAAATGTAGTGCTACTTTATAAAAAATGTTTTAATTAAGTTGGGGATTATTAAATCAGGTTATGAAATAGATTATTTAATGAGGAATGGGATGAATCGGGACTTCATTATTTTATTTCTTGTGGTTAACGTCTTAGTTATTGGATTTGGCGGATTTATTGCTTATTCTGACTTATATCTAAGAGAATATAGTAGCCGATACCAACATTACATAAAGGTAACAGAAGTAGATTATTTACCTCTTGTTTATCGTCCAACTTATGACTATTATTATGGAGTTTCTACACACGACGCAGAACATATAATTTCTAAAGGTAGTTGGTCATTGGATCTCTTTCAATTTAGCATTTTAATCATGGTTCTTGCTGATTTATTTTGGATTAATTTTGAGAGAAAAAAGATTAGGTAAACGATTTCTTAATATCTTCTAATGAAAGAATAGGAATATTATTTTCTCTTAAAATTTTTTCAGCTTTTTTCAAATCGTTTACCCTTAATATTACAGCAAGCTTTCCATTTACTAGGACTGCTGAGGAATAAGCATATTCAATATTAAGATTCTGATTTCCCAATATTTTGGCAATTGTAGATACTTTTCCATTTTCTGTTATCAGAATAGCTATTACTTCCGTGTTCTTTTTTGATTTCGCAAGAATAAAATCTGAATTTTCTAAATCTTTTTCAGCTTTTTCAGGATCTTCTGTTATCATTCTAACTAAGCCAAATTCTCCTGCATCAGCAATTGACAAAGCGAATATTTTCATCTGGAACTTATCTACATGCTCAATTACTTCTGATAGTGCACCTGGTCTATTATCTAAAAAGACACTAACTTGTTTTATTGGCATATTTTTTACTCCAAATCCCAAATCGTTGCAAACAATATTTATATTTTCACACTGCTAACATTTCATACTTTGCTTTGGAGACTTACAAATTGCTTAACTGCATTGACGTTTCGAAAAAGTTTGGCGGACTTGAAGCACTGAAAATGGTAAATTTTTCTATTAATCAAAATGAAATTGCTGGATTGGTAGGACCAAATGGTTCTGGTAAATCTACCCTTTTAAACATAATAAGCGGTGTATATAAGCCAGATTCGGGGATAATCAAATTCTTAAATGAAGATATATCAAGATTACCGCCCTATCAAATATCTGCTAAGGGTATAACTAAGACAGCACAAACTGTTCAATCGTTTCATGACATGACGGCATTAGAAAATGTTTATCTTGGAGCACTTTTTGGAAGGAAAACTGAAGACCATCAAGACCCAATAGACCGTGCAAAAGAACTTCTTGATTTTGTTAGTTTGGATAAATCTAAATTTAATTTTCTTGCAAAGAATTTGAATGTGATTGAATTGAGGCGGGTTCAGCTTGCTAGAGCTTTAGCTACTTCACCCCAGCTTCTTCTTTTAGATGAACTTCTTACTGGTTTAACACCTAAAGAAAGTGATGAGGCAATAGCTCTAATTAAACGTATAAATAAACAGGGAGTGACCTTACTCATCGTTGAACATGTTATGCGTGTAATTATGGGACTTTGTGATCGGGTTGCTGTTCTTGATCATGGGGAGAAGATATGTGAAGGTAGTCCCAGAGATGTATGCAAAGATGAAAATGTCATTAAAGTTTACCTGGGTAAAAAATTCTGCTTTGACGAGGAATTTTAAGTGCTTGAAGCAAAAAATGTTTCATCTGGTTACGGATTGATTCAGATACTTTGGGATGTTTCTTTCAAGATAAACAAAAAAGAAATCATTAGTATTATCGGTCCCAATGGAGCGGGAAAAACTACACTGGTTAAGACTATAATGGGTCTACTTCCTGTAAAAAATGGAGTTATTCGATTTAAAAGCCAAGAAATTCAAAATTCTCCTCCGTATGAAATTGTTAAGAAAAAGATTAGTTTAGTTCCAGAAGGAAGAGATATTTTTCCTAGAATGACCGTTGAAGAAAATATTTTGTTGGGTGCTTATACTATTAGTGATAAACAAAAAGTCAAAGAATCCCAAGAACGAGTTTACCAAATTTTTCCTGTTTTAAGAAAAAAAGAGAAAGCAGTTGCTCAAACTCTTAGTGGAGGAGAACAGCAAATGCTTGTAATTGGAAGAAGCATGATGTCAAATCCTGAACTTTTAATTCTTGATGAACCCTCATTGGGTTTAGCGCCGATTATTGTAGCCAAAGTATTTGACACATTACGCCAAATTAATGATGAAGGTGTGGCCATTCTACTTGTTGAACAAAACATTCGTGATTCTCTGAATATTGCTAATAGAGGTTATGTTTTAGAGGAAGGGAAAATTATTATAGACGGCGAAGGCAGAGAACTGCTGTCAAACGACCATATCAAAGAAGTATATTTAGGTCTTTAGATGGTGATCTTGATTCATGTCAAATATATACTGGAACAAAAAAATTGAAACTGCTAAGAGAAACGAACTTAATAAAATTCAATTAAAATTACTTAAAATCCAAGTTAAATATTGTTACGAAAACTCTACTTTTTATCGAAATAAATTCCAGAATTCAGGAATTACACCTGATGATATTAAAACTTTGGATGATGTAAAAAAGATTCCTTTTACATCAAAAAACGACTTACGAGAAAACTATCCGTTTGGTATGGTTACGGTACCTTTAGAAGAGATTGTCGAAATTCATGCATCAAGTGGAACAACAGGAAATCCGGTTGTTGGAGCATATACAACTAATGATATGGATATCTGGGCAGAACTCATGGCCAGATCACTATACACAACTGGAGTTAGAAAAGAGGATATAATGCATAACGCTTATGGCTATGGTTTATTTACAGGTGGTCTTGGTTTCCATTATGGTGCTCAAAAAATAGGAACAACAATATTACCCATAAGCGGTGGAATGACACAAAGACAAATAAAACTGATGAAAGATTTTGGCTCAACAATATTATGTTGTACACCAAGTTATGCAATATATCTTGCAGAGGCCATGGTTCAAGAAGGAATTAAACCTGAAAAAGATCTTAAAATTAAACTTGGTCTCTTTGGGGCAGAACCTTGGTCAGACAGGATAAGGGAAAGAATTGAAAAAGATTTGTCAATAGAAGCATTTGACATTTATGGGCTCACTGAACTTTGTGGTCCCGGAGTATCGGTAGAATGCAATGAACATAATGGTTTACATATTTGGGAGGATCATTTTCTAATTGAAACCATAGATTCTAAAACAGGTGAAGTTTTGTCTCCAGGAGAAGAAGGTGAATTAGTTTTCACTACACTTACAAAAACTGGTTTACCTATTCTACGATTTAGAACTAGAGATCTTTCAGTGATCCAAAATGAACAATGTCCCTGTGGACGAACTCATTCTAGGATGATGCGAATTAGGGGAAGATCAGATGACATGATGATAATACGAGGAGTAAATGTATTTCCATCGCAGATCGAATACGCCATAATGGGATTACCCGAATTAGCTGCTCAGTATCAAATAATCTTAGAACGACCAGATGCTTTAGATGTATTTACCATAAAAGCTGAATTAACAGAAAAAAGTGCGAAAAACAATGAACAAGAATTGGAAGCGCTTAAACGAAAAATAAAACAAAAAGTCAATAATATTACAGGTCTATCCCCAATAATAGAACTTGTGAAACCTGGTGAACTTCCAAGAACTGCGGGAAAGGCAAAACGTGTTTTAGATTTGCGACAAGGTAAGATCTGAAGGCTTAATTATTATGAAAGCCAAGATAGGCATTGATAAACCAGGTAGCTATCTTTTACTAAATGGAGATGAAGCTGTAGCAAGAGGAGCTCTAGAAGCTGGGGTGCAAGTAGCAACAGCTTATCCTGGGACTCCTTCAACCGAAATTCTTGAAGCAATTGCAGACGTAGCTAAAGATTATGGTATATATGCTGAATGGAGTATAAACGAAATAGTTGCAATGGAAGTGGCTGCAGGTGCATCAATGGCTGGAGTTAAAGCTATCGTTTCAATGAAACATGTCGGATTAAACGTTGCTTCAGATGCTGCAATGACCCTAGCATATACTGGAGTTAAGGGTGGTTTAGTTATTGCTGTTTGTGATGATCCACAAATGCATAGTAGTCAAAATGAACAAGATACCAGATATTTTTCAGTTCATTCTGATATCCCTCTTTTCGATGCTGGTAATCCTCAAGAAGCTTTGGACATGACTCTTGAAGCATTTAAAATAAGTGAAAGATTGCAATTACCTGTGATCGTGAGATTAACTACTCGTATTGCTCATGGGAAAGGTCGCGTGAAGATCGGTCGAATTTTAAGGAATTCTCGAAAAGCTGACTTTGATAAAGACGCTGAAAGGTGGGTAATGGTTCCGTCTAACGCCATAAAAAGGCACAAAATTCTTAAAGAAAAACTGAATGTAGCAAAAGAACTTGTAACTAATTCGAACTTCAATATAATAGAGGATAATAAAAAAGAAATTGGGATTGTAGGAAGCGGAATTGGATATTATTATGCACGGTCTGTTTTAGATCCGAAAAAGTTTTCATGGTTGAAGCTTGGTTTTGTGTATCCATTTCCTGAAAAAATTTTTAAAAATTTTGTTTCTAAAGTTAAAAAGATAATAGTGATTGAAGAATTAAGACCATACATTGAAGAGCGTATTAAATGTTTAAGCTCTGAAATTTTAGGAAAGTATAACACCGATTTGGATGAAGTGGGTGAATTTACTCCTGATATTCTAAGAGGTGTTTTCGCGAGTCTGGGTTTATGCGAAAAGATTGAAATTCAAAAGAATTTAGAATTACCTAGACGTCCTCCTGTGTTATGTCCAGGTTGTCCTCATAGAGCATTTTATTATGCTTTGAATTCGGTTAATCAATATGTTAACTGCAATCCTAAAATGTGTAATGGTTGCGTAGTATGCGAGTATGCATGCTCAATGGAGAAAGAGCAAACCTTCAATCCAGTTAAATCTAGGATTAAGGCAGTACGTTTAGATACGATCAAAAATATTGCTCTAACTTGTAGAGCATGTCAAGATGCTCCATGTGTTGCTGCTTGTCCAAATGGGGCTTTAGTTCAATCATTAGAAAATAAAACAATCATAGTAGATGAATCAAAGTGTAAGGGATGCGGTTGGTGTATTCAGGCATGTGAATACGGTGCAATAACCTTGCATCCAAGCACTAAAAAAGCTATAGTGTGTGATATGTGTAACGGTGACCCTGTTTGTGTGAAATGGTGTCCCGAAAGTGCTCTGAGTCTTAAGGGAAAAACCACTGACAAAATTGTGACAGGCGATATAGGTTGTTATACACTAGGGTTTATGCCTCCTGTGAATACTGTTCATACTTGTCTCTGTATGGGTGGAGGAATTTCACAAGCTGCAGGAATGATTCATTCTGGAGTTCAAGAAAAGACTTTTGCAGTTATAGGAGATTCAACCTTCTTTCATGGCGGAATGCCGGGATTACTTAATATTGCTTATAATAAATCTAATGTTTGTGTAATCATATTAGATAATAGCACTGTTGCAATGACCGGACATCAACCAACTCCTGGTTCAGGAAAGAATGCTTTAGGGGAGCAAACTAAAATTATTGAATTAGCAGATGTCGCCCGAAGCCTCGGGATCGAAAAAGTCGAAATAGTTGATCCTTATAATGTTGAGGAAACAAGGAAAGCCCTAAAGGGAGCTCTGGATTATCATGGACCATCTGTCATTATTTCTCGAAGACCTTGTCCATTATTGATTAAGAGAGGTCCAAGAAGAGAGGTTCTAGAAGATTGTAACCGATGTGGAGTTTGCGTTGAACAATTTGGATGTCCAGCTATTTCTTTAAATGATGATCGAGCAGAGATTGATACAACCCTGTGCTATGGTTGCGGAGTTTGTGAAACAATTTGTCCTTTTGATGCAATAAGGAGCAAAAAGTAATTGATACTAAATATTGTTTTTTCAGGAATTGGTGGCCAAGGAATTGTTGTAGCCAGTGATATATTTTGTGAAGCTGCTCTTCTTGACGGATTGGATGTAGCAAAAGCAGAAGTTCATGGAATGGCTCAGAGGGGAGGATCGATTGTTGCGCATGTAAGAATTGGTGATAAAGTTCAAGCTCCCTTAATCGAAACAGGAAAAGCAGATATTATTTTAGGATTTGAGATGCTTGAAACTGCACGTGTTTTACCTATCTAATTTTGATTATGAAAAGATTTTACAAATAATAAAAGAAAAATCTTCTAAAGTTTACCAAATTGACGCAATCAGTATCGCTAAAAGACTTGGAAATATTTTAACAGTCAATACAATTCTACTTGGAGCGCTTTCTGGTATTCCTGAGATTTCAGTTACAAAAGAATCTCTACAGAGGGCAATTGCAGATCGACTCAAAGAAAAATATGTAAATCTTAACCTTGAAGCCTTCAATATAGGTAGAAAACAGGTTAACTTGGGTTAATTTTATTAACAGTATCACTGAAATACTACAAAAAAGGAGAAAAAAATATGGCGAATACTAAAATTATCGCAATAGTAGCTATCGTAATCATTGTTGTTGCTGGAGCTTTTGCAGCCTGGCAATTAATAGGACCTTCCGAACCAACCATCAAAATCGGTTTGGTTGCCCCAACTCAAATATCCGTAGGACCAGACATGGACCGCGCTGCTCAAATGGCAGTCAAAGAAATTAACGATGCTGGAGGAATTTACGTAGCAGATCTAGATGCCAAACTTAAAATAGAGTTGTTACTTGCAGATACAGGAGACACCACAGACACTGAGACAGCAAATACTGCAGTAAAGCGTGTAGTGGACCAAGGTGCTGACCTTCTTATTGGCGGATTTTCAAGTGGAGCTACCCTCAACGACCAAGTTTATGCCATAGATCAACGTGTTCCATTTATAATAACCGGTGCCTCAAGCCACCTTGTTACAAGAAGAGGATTTCTTGACCCGAGTCATCCTCTATACATTGGCGATTCTGAGGGAATGAGTTACATGTTCCACTACTGCACGACAACCTATCACTATTCAAAAACCGTAGCTCACTTCTTCGCCGAAGGAATGAAACCCCTACTTGACCATACATATAGCTTTCCTTCATCAAGAAATCTCAGACTAGCAGTATTATACCGTAACGACGCTTATGGTCAAGGAGTCTGGGCTGCAACTAACCAATTTATTGAGGATGACAATCTTCCAATAGATGTTGTTGCCGAAGTGCCTTATGATATAACCTCAACAACCTTCCAAGCAGAACTAACTACAGTAAAAGCAGCTAAGCCTGATGCTGTCTACGTTGTAGACTTCACAGCAAATACTGCTTCAATTTACCGACAAGGACAAAATGATGTGGGATTAAACAGCATTTACATTGCTGTTGAAGCATGTGAAGAACCAGAATTTTACGAGGCTCTTGAAGAATGGGGCGATAAACAGCTGCTAGAATCGAAATTTGCCTCATACGCTGGACCTCCATTCTATCTGCCTGCGATGGACACCTATGTGGCGAACTATTTGGATGCGTATGGTGTGATTCCAGGTATGATGGGAGCTGATACCTATGACGCGTTTTTCATAGCAAAGAAAGCAATTGAAGATGCAGGCACGCTTGATAAAAGTGCAGTTAGAGATGCCTTAGAAATCATCAACATAGAACAAATGTTAATTATAACTGACACTGGTCGTATTCAATTCAGTACCGATCCTGATTCCTACCATGAATTTGAACCATTCACTTTTGTGGAACAACTAATTTACATTGATTCAATTGGCGAACCTCGACCTAAAGTTATCTGGCCAGAAGAGGCCCCTGGCGTTGGCACAATAAAACAGAGTGACTTTGCCCTCCCAGAAAACTATGAACCTGGAAGTTAATTTGACTTCCTTACCCCTTTCTTTTTTTAAAAAAACTTCGGATTAACCTTTTATTCATCCTATTTATGATATTCGAAGTAAATTAGTAAATACATGGTTGAGTTCTCAATGTTTGACCCTACGTCTTTAGTATTGACGCTAACATTTGGCGTAGCAATTGGATGTATCTATGTCTTGCTAGCAACTGGGTTAAACTTGATTTTTGGAGTAATGAAACTTGTCAATTTCGCCCACGGAGAATTCATAATGATAGGTGCCTACATCGGTTATACCACTATAGCTGCATTAGGTATTGACGCCTATGCCTCACTTTTAATCACAATACCCGCAGTATCGTTAATTGGAATTGTGGTTGAAAGATTAGTCTTCCGCAGAATTCAAGGCACTGAAAAACTTAATGAAATCCTCGCAAGCCTTGGATTAATTTTAATCTTTAACAATGTCGCCGTCTTAATCTGGGGTGACAAAACGAAGCAGCGTCTTTTTAGTCCATTTGAAGACATCAGCTTAAGATTGGGTGAAGCATCAGTAAGAGCTGATTGGATAATAGCCATCATCTTCGTAATCGCAGTACTCATTGCCTTAATATTTTTAATTAAGAAAACTAAAATTGGCATGGCTATGCGAGCAACCAGCCAAAAAAGTCAAGCCGCTATGTTGATGGGCATAAATATTGAACGCATTTACATTTTAACTTTTGCAATAGGGGCAGCATTAGCTGGAGCCGCGGGTGTATTATACGGCATCATCTTTCCATTCAACCCGTACATCGGTGCATTTCCAACTATCAAATCTTTCGCCATCATAATATTGGGTGGGTTGGGTAGCATACCTGGAGCAATAATTGGAGGATTGTTATATGGAATTGCCGAACAAGTTGCTGTCGTAACTCTAGGAAGTATTTGGAGAAACGCAGTTGCCTTTTCAATTCTAATAATTGTTCTTGTGCTAAGACCAGAAGGCCTTTTCGGAAAAAAGGGTGAGTAAATGTTCACAAAAAACAAAATCTTTAATCTGTTCCAATCCACTAAGAGCCGCATTCTAGTTATAGCCCTTGTTGTTTCCGCTATACTTCCTTTTATTATAGGAAATTCTTTTTTAACTCATGTTTTAACTCTCATTGTTATTTCTTCAATTTATGCTTCAAGTTGGAACTTATTAGCCACCTCAGGTCAAGGTTCCCTTGGGCATGCAGCATTTCTAGGCATTGGCGGATTCACTTCAGCATTACTTGCAATAGAACCCCTAGGTATACCCCCTATAATCGGTATTTTCGTTGGAGGTTTTCTCTCAGCAGGCATCGGTTTTCTAATTGGTTTAACTTGCGTGAGACTAAAAGCATGGTTCTTGGCTATGGTGACCTTTGGATTCTCAGTCATCGCTGAGACATTAGTTAGTTATTTTGATGATATTACTCATGGCATATTAGGCTTCGCACCACCAATTCTAGTACCCTCCGGATTGCCCTTCTATTATCTTGCCTTGATCTTTGCTGCTGTGTCTATATTTGCAATATTTTTTATAATGAAATCAAAAATTGGGTTGGCCCTCAGAGCTATACACCAAAATCAAGCAGAATCCGGAATGATAGGGATCAACACAGCCAAGTACAAACTCTACGCCTTTGTAATTAGCACCTTCTTTGCAGGTATAGCTGGAGGCCTAAACGTGTACTATCTTAGGTATATACGAGTTTCAATCTTTGCAGCGGGAAACTCATTTGATCCATTAATGATGTCAGTAATTGGTGGCCTTGGCACAATCGAGGGACCAATACTTGGTGCAATAATGCTTGTAACTATCGATTCGTTCCTGCCAGACCTTGACAGGTTTTTACCGATTATAAATGGAATTCGTGTTGGATCATATTTGCGTTTTCTAGGATTGGGTATTTTCCTAGTGATTGTAGTCATTTTTCTTCCCAAAGGGATTTCGTCGTTGCTAAGAAAAATTTACAACTATTTCCGAACAGAAACTAAAAAAGGTGAATGACTTGAAAGATGATTACTTCAGAAATCTTTTGGGAATCAAGGTTCTAGATGTAAAAGATGGTTACTCGAAAATGTCCTTAAAGATTAAAAAAAGAACATACTAACATTGCAGGTTTCACTCATGGAGGAGTAATCTTTTCTTTAGCCGACTGTGCATTTGCTGAGGCTGTAAACTTCGGTGAAAAAAAGGCAGTAGCAATACAAGTTAGTATAAATTATTTACGACCAACTTCAGAAGGCGATTTATTAACTGCAGAAGCTACAACTATTTCTGATACAAGGACTTTAGCTCTATGTAGCGTCATAGTTAGAAAAGAGATGAAAGATATAGCTATTTTTTCTGGATTGGCTTACAAAATTAGTAATTTTTAAGAATATAGTAAAAACAAAAAATTTTAAAACCATAATCTATTTTCCAGATATCAATAATTGGAGTGGTGGCAGATATTACAACGCTCTCAGTAATCAAATTCGGTGGAAGTCTTTTAAGTGAAGATGGAAAAAATATTCCCGCTATATTAGATCGGATCAAAACCCTTAAGAAAAACAGTGAATTAGGTCCAATAGTTGTATTTTCTGCCCCAAATGGATTTACTAACAAACTAATTCACCTTGGTGAATCATGTACTCAATC
>JARRMB010000003.1:0-38012 GCA_037386325.1 Candidatus Bathyarchaeota archaeon | reverse complement strand
GTTCTGTCAAAGAGTTGCGTATGCCTCCGATCAAGCGTGTAAACTTAGAGACAGCTGCACAAGCATTACAAATTCTTCTTTTAGAATCTACTAGAAAACGAGTTTCTGATCTTGACAAAGTTGCAGTGGCATTTTCTGGTGGTATAGATAGTAGTGTGGTTGCATGTTTAGCTAAGTATTCTGGTTTAGATGTTCAACTTGTTACTGTTGGATTAGATGATGAACCTGAAGTTCTGTTTGCACAAGAAGCTGCAAATGAATTAGATTTGCCATTATACCTCAAACTGTACACTAAAGATGAGTTAGAGAAAACACTTGAACAAGTATTATGGTTAACCGAAGAATCAAGTTCTGTTAGTTCTAGTATCGCTATTCCTTTCTATTGGACTGCAGAAAACACCGCTAAACTTGGTTTTCCTGTTCTATTAGCTGGGCAGGGTGCTGATGAACTTTTTGGAGGTTATAACAGATACCTTGCAGAATATTCTCAGTCAAATGAGGAGTCTGTGAGGAAAAAAATGTTTGATGATGTTGTTAATGCATATAATGACAATTTTCAAAGAGACAATCAAGTTTGTGTTTTTCATGGAGTTGAGTTACGTTTACCATACATAGATAGTAGTGTTGTTGATTTTTCATTACGGTTACCGTTTCATCATAAAATTAATTCGATTAACGATAATCTTAGGAAACAGATTCTTCGTAGAGTTGCTCAGAACTTGGATATTCCAGATTTCATTGTTAATAAACGCAAGAAAGCAGTTCAATATACGACTGGAGTAACAAAAGCTCTTAAACAAATAGCTAAGAATTAAAAGCATAATCGAAAATAAATCAGAATATAGATTAAAAATACCTGATACTAAAGTAAGAATAATTCCACCAATTAGAACTATCGAAGATACAAAAAGGATAAGGACAAAAAAACCTGAAAAAGATAAAATTGATTTTCTTAAATATAATTTGCTATCAATTGCTTCAATTTTCTTTACAAGGTCATCATATTCATTTTCAAGTTCTTTAAGGTTACAAGCTAATGATTCCACATCCAATTTTTTTATTCCTTTAGAAAACTTTAGTTTCTATCAATATATAACATTAATTAGAAATCTTAACCGGTTCAAACATTCAATTTTGATTATTTGATAGAATTTTTTTGATAGATTTTATTGAACACATTTTTTATATATTTAGCCAACGTCAAATTTTGATTCTTAGCTATTTGTTTAAGAACTTTTGTTACTCCAGTCGTGTATTGAACTGCTTTCTTGGGTTTATTAGCAATGAAATCTGGAATATCTAAGTTCTGAGCAACTCTACGAAGAATTTGTTTCCTAAGATTATCGTTGATCGAATTAATTTTATGATGAAACGGTAACCGTAATGAAAAATCAACAACACTACTATCTATGTATGGTAAACGTAACTCAACTCCATGAAAAGCACAGACTTGATTGTCTCTTTGAAAATTATCATCATATGCATTAACAACATCATCAAACATTTTTTTCCTCACAGACTCCTCATTTGATTGAGAATATTCCACAAGGTATCTATTATAACCACCAAAAAGTTCGTCAGCACCCTGCCCCGCTAATAGAATAGGATATCCAAGTTTAGCGGTGTTTTCTGCAATCCAGTAGAAAGGAATAGCGATACTAGAACTAACAGAACTTGATTCTTCGGTTAACCATAATACTTTTTCAAGTGTTTTCTCTAACTCATCTTTAGTGTAAAGTTTGAGGTTTAATGGCAAATCTAATTCATTTGCAGCTTCTTGTGCAAACTGTACTTCGGGTTGATCTTCTAATCCAACAGTAATAAGTTGAACATCTAAACCAGAATACTTAGCTAAACATGCGACCACACTACTATCTATACCACCAGAAAATGCCACAGCAACTTTGTCAAGATCAGAAACTCGTTTTCTAGTAGATTCTAAAAGAAGAATTTGTAATGCTTGTGCAGCTGTCTCTAAGTTTACACGCTTGATCGGAGGCATTCGCAACTTCTTGACAGAACGGAAAGAGAACCCATCTGCGGTAACTATTGATAAATTCCCTGGAGGAAAAGATTTTACATTCTTTAAACCTATATTCCAAAGTGCTTTTCTTTCAGACGCTAAAGCACACAAAGATTCATTTTCTGCAAAGTATAGGGGAGTAGCCCCAAAAACATCTCTTCCGACAATTAACCTGTCAGATTTTGCTAAAATAAAAACATAAGAGCCTTCCATCCTTTCAAGAATTTTTTCGGTAGATCTAACAGGATTTGAAGTAATTTTTATCGCAAGCTGTTTTGGTTCGGGTAATTCATTCAAATTTGGAGAAGGAAAGAATCTTCCTTCAAATATTAAGGAAAAATCACCAGCTTGAATGGGTTGAGGATGATCTCTGGGTAAAATATGCGAAAAGTTATAACCCATTGCTAAATTCGAGTTTGCAGAGTCCAAGTCCAATTCATTGAATTTTTTTCCAATAGAAACCAGTTTTGATGTTGAAAGTCCATGGGAATCATTTCCTCTATGTACCAACTCTTTCATCATAGAAAAAACTGATGGAACTACATTTCTACCCTTCTTATCGATAGCTGCTACTAAAGCTCCCAAACTTCTACCTCCAAAGACACAATTTTTAGGCGAAACTGGTAAAAGCTATGCTCAATACATTTATGTATCGTTTCCGGAGGAGAACAAATTGCCGATTTTACCTATAGACACAGGTCGATATGGATCACCTGAAATGCTAAAAAACTTTGATGAAAAAAACAGATTACAAAAAATGTTGGATGTAGAAGCCGCATTGGCATGGGCTCATAGCCAAGTGGGAAACATACCTAAGACTGATGCTGAGATAATATCAGAAAAAGCCTCAATTAAGTATGTTAAATTAAAACGAGTTAAAGAAATAGAAAAAGAAACAAAACATGATATAATGGCATTAGTAAGAGCCTTGTCGGAAAAATGTGGTCCCAGTGGTGCTTACATTCATTTGGGAGCCACTAGTTCCGATATTTTAGATACTGCTACTGCATTACAACTCAAAGAAGCAGTAAACATTATTGAAAAAAGATTGAATGATTTGGAATCAGTTTTACTTGATCATTCAAGAAAGTATAAACAATCAGTTATGATGGGAAGAACTCATGGACAGCATGCGTTACCAACAACTCTTGGATTTAAATTTGCTGTATGGACAAGAGAAATCGCCAGACACATTCAACGGTTACAAGAATGCAAAGAAAGGTTATTGGTTGGAAAAATGAGTGGAGCAGTAGGAACACAAGCGGGTTTAGGATTAGGGGCAATTAAGATACAAAAACTTGTTATGGAAAAACTGGGAATAAAATCCTCAGAAATTTCAACACAAATTATTCAAAGAGACAGGTATGCAGAATTAACGTGTATATTAGCTATTCTTGCATCTTCATTAGACAATATAGCTTCTGAAGTTCGAGAGTTACAGAGACCAGAAATTAGGGAAGTTTTTGAGTCTTTTGAGCAAAAAAATCAAGTTGGAAGCTCTACCATGCCTCATAAACGAAATCCAATGATAAGTGAAAGAATCTGTGGTCTAGCAAAAATACTTAGAAGTCTTGTCTCTCCTGCTTTGGAGAATGTTCCGACTTGGCATGAACGTGATTTAACCCAATCATCTTGTGAACGGTTTGTAATTCCTGAAGAATGTATTCTAATTGATTACATGTTAATTCTAATGATTAGAGTAATGAAAGGGTTAAAAGTTGACGAAAAACAGATGCAAAAAAATATGGGAATAACTCAAGGTAGAATGATGTCCGAAGCAGTAATGCTTGCTTTAGCAAAAAAGGGGTTAGGTCGCCAGAAAGCACATGAAATAACAAGACAATTAGCGATAAAAAGTTACACTGAAAAAAGAATATTCAAGGAAATTCTAAAAGAGAATAAAATTGTGCAAGACACTTTGAGCTCTCCAGAAATTGAAAATGTAATGAATCCAACAAATTATTTAGGAACAGCATTGGAACAGATTGACCTTGTCATTAAAATGACACAACAAGAAAGGAAGAACAGAGGTTTATCAAATTAGAAATCGGTTAATGATTTTTGTCTCTCTGTTTCTTTTTTATTTTTTAAACTTTCCCACGCATCTTGTTTAACAAAACCTCCAACTTGTTCCTTAATTTTTTGGGCTAACCGAGGACCAATTAATGGAAGTCCTGTTAATCTTGGTAATGGAGCTCGTTTTAGATCTTCAATTGTCCTGAAACTAGAATTGAAAAGTACCCGAGCTCTTGCTCTACCAATTCCATCTAAAGCAGTTAAGGGCAAAAGTTCTGGCTTGACTCCTTTTTCAATTCTTACGGTTAACTTAGCAAGTCGCGGTAACAAATCCTTGTGTTTAAACAGAGAAGCTAACTCATGAGATGCATGAATAAGCCATTTGGCGGTTGAAATAAGACGATAAAGATCCCCCGGTTGCACTTTGAAACGTTCAATCATTTCGTCTTCACTTATTTCATCCATCCATGATTTAAGAACCCATGAAAGTTTAACTTCACCAAGAAAATTCTCAAAATCTATCCTATCAATCCAAGGATCAGGTAAATCAAACACAAATTCATCTTTATGATCTTCAATAAAAAATTGAAGAGGATCCATTTCGTTTGCATATGGACGAAGCTTAGGATACATATCTGGCGTCCGAGAAATCATGTGCAGAAAACTAAAATCAGTTAAACTTTGAGCTCGATTTGTCAATCCATCTCGAATAGTTACTCCAGTAAAAGGATCAATATAAAGCTCCGATACTCTACGCCCAAATTTAGTTGCAAAAATTTTTGCACCAACAACTTCAATCATTTTCTCAGTGAAAAGAAAACCCAAACTCTTCTGAATAACTCCTTTTATTGCTCGAGGATCATATTGAAAAGCATAAAAAGTCTTTCCAAAAAATTCATAGATTCCTTGTTCTGTATGAGCAAAATCTGATGCAACAGTAGCTAAAACATGAGAACGAAGAATTTTTTCTACAGCTAATTTTGACCATATTCTCTCGGTTTCAGCCAAAATATAATTTTCCATCAAATAGTCACGTTCGTCTTCAGTCTTAGCTATAAGTATTGAATCTCCAAATTTATCGTATCTTGGTCTTCCAGCTCTTCCAGCCATCTGTTTATACTCAAGAACAGGTATCGGATAATATCCATATCCTGATTCATATCGACGATATTCACTGATCATTACAGTTCTTGCTGGAAGATTCATACCAAATGCTAGAGTTGGAGTAGCTGCTAGAACTTTTATTCGACCTTGTCGAAAAGAATCTTCAATAATCTTTCTATGACCACCACTTAACCCCGCATGGTGAAACGCAGCTCCTCCACTAACAATTTCTGCTAACTGTTCTCCTAATCGCGTACGTTCTCCAGTTGCTAATATTTTCTCAGATAATTGTTTCAAAGAACGTTTCATTGGCTTGGATAGTAGAGGTTTAATCTTAACTGAAATCTTCTTTGCTAAACTTATAGAATTTCTTCTAGTTCCTGCAAAAGCCAATGCCTGATTCCCCGAACGAACAGTGTACACTGCCAAGTTGAGTACAGAATTCTTTGTGCTATTTTCTATTTTGAGTGCCCCACCATCTTTGAATAAAACTTCATCATGAAGAATTACTCCTTCCCTTAAGGTAACAGGTCTCCAGTCTGTAGTAACAGAAAATGCTTTAAGCCATTCGGCAACTTCATCTACATTCTTTATTGTAGCACTTAAAACCAGAAGTTGTATATCTGGACTAACTTGCATAAGACGGGCCAAAACAACTTCAAGAGTTGGACCACGATCTGCATCATTTAAAAGATGAACTTCATCAGCAACTACCAAGGATATATCATTGACCCATTTTGCTCTGTGTCTAAGTAAAGAATCAGCTTTCTCATTAGTTGTAACTATAATATCATATCTTCCCATCCAAGGATCACTACTATCGTAATCTCCTGTGCTTACACCTATCCTGATGTGTCTTCCATTTCCTTTTCGTATATGAGTATATTTATTGAATTCATCAAACTTCTCACGAGCTAATGCTCTTAGTGGAGAAAGATACAAGACTTTGCCATCCTTCTCAAGAACATGTTTAAGAGCACACAATTCTGCAACCAAAGTTTTACCTGAAGCGGTAGGACTTGCTAAAACAAGATTTTTCCCTTCTAAAACTCCAGCTAATACAGCGTCTTTCTGAGGAGGATAAAGTTCAGTTATTCCTGAATCTTTTAAAACTTGTTTTACAGAATCATGCAGCGATAGCTCTTCGATCTTCAAGGCGAATGTCCTTTATCCATATCAAGTTTTTTTGATAAATCCATCACGAGGTGCAAATAGTGTTCCTTCTTTAAGCATTTGCCCAATTAGACGCTCAGCTTCTCCAGCTGAAATATCATATTCCGTTTGTAACCGCTCTATCAAACGCTCTTTGTCAACAATACCCGTTTCTTTTTCCATACTCGAAATCAAACCGAGCATAACTGAGAGTTTATCACGAAGACTCTTAGGTTTTCCAGTCATAAGTATATCAATATCAAACTTGTTGGAAGAGACATCAATTCCAACCTGCTCTAATGATGTCTTCATAATCTCAATAGCTTGATCAGCATCTTCTACCAAAACTTTTTCTCTAAGACCTACTCGTGCTCTAGCTTCAGCAATACGAACCAGTGACTCTAATTGTCTAGCTGTTATAGCCACAGGCGTTCCTTCAGTTTCACTTGCAGACCTCATAATTAGGTAAAAATCCTTTAATCTTTCTAATGCATCTTTTGTTAAAACAGGTTTAATATTCTTAGCATAGCTGACATATTTTCGGAAAAGATCTGCATCAATTGGAGGATCAACAGGGGAAACACCAGTTCTATGAAGATCAAGAATATGCTCAGTCATACGTGAATCTTTACTTTTCTCAGGAACATCACGCAAAACAAAAATTAGGTCAAATCTTGAAAGAATTGTAACTGGAAGGGAAATATTTTCACTCACTGTCCGATATGGATCATATCGTCCTAATGTGGGATTAGCAGCTGCCAAAATACTGGTTCTAGCATTTAATGTAGCAACTATGCCACCTTTTGCAACTGAAACAGTGTGCTGTTCCATAACCTCATGAATAGCTACCCGATCTTCAGTTCGCATCTTATCCATCTCATCTATAGCAGCTACACCCTTGTCGGCAAGAACCAGTGCACCCGCCTCAAGAGTCATACCACCAGATTTATCGCGAAGAACAGCAGCAGTCAATCCAGCAGCAGTTGTTCCTCGTCCACTAGTATATAGACCTCGAGGAGCAATTTTAGCCACATATTGAAGAAGCTGAGATTTTGCAGTTCCTGGATCTCCTACCATAAGGACGTTGAGGTCTCCTCTTATTGTAATGTCAGGAAATATTTTTGATGTACCACCAAATAGGAGATACATTATAGCTTCTTTGATATGTTCATATCCATAAATTGATGGAGCTAAAGAAGAAAGAATCTTTGATTGAATTTTTGGATCTTTAGAAAGCTCAATAATCTTTTCTTCTTCTTCTGGTGTGGCAACGAGCTTTTCAGGTTCTTTACTAACTACATTAATAAAGTTAGTATCGAGATGTAAAGTAAAAGAACGAAGCCGACCAACTCTAGGTAAAGTCGAAGCAACTGCTCGAGCTATTCCCACCACAACAACATGATCACCAGGTCTAGCCATATCAACTAAATCGCGTTCAAGAAGTTTGATATCAAGCCAACGAGGGAGTTGACCAGGAGGAAGATCCTCTGGACGTTCTTGAATCCTAACATCTTGCGAGTCTATAAAAGTAGATTCTTCCTGAATAAAATCAAAAGAACTTTTTCTTCTACATTCAGGGGCACTACAATGAGGTGGAGCAGTTAGAAAAGGACCCGACTGAATAACATTAGACATAGCACCACACCATTTACATTTAAAAGCAGCTTCCATTACCAAGGGTCGAGCAGGACTGGCTCTAACAACAATTCCTTCTAACATAACAAATCTACTGATGTGTTTAGAACCCAAAATTCGCAATGGGGTTACTTCAGGTAACCCTTCAAATCGAACCGTAATGTTGACCAGTTCTTCTGCATATTCAGGTTCTTCGATCTGCAATTGAGCCTTAGCAGCTCTATTAGCATATTCAAGATATTCATCAGGATGGTCCAATAACTGTTGGGCTAATTTTGGTTCAGCAGATAATAATTCTTCAAAATCTACAACAAAGGATTTCTTTCCAGAAACAGCCATTATGGACAAACGTTCACGATACTTATTAGCTTTAAAAAAGTCCAGAAACAATTCCTCTGGATCTGCAGTTAAAACACCTTCGGTCACGTTTTGACAACTCGCTGACTTTTCAAGATTTCGTTTCTCCACTGACTTATAATTGTATGTAAATGAGAATAGATACTTTTTTCCTCATTTGTTAGACTTCGAAGAATTTGGCTGGTTTGTGTCTTAGAAGAAGAGGAAGCCAAAGATACAATCTTTTTAAGTCTCATCCGAGCAATATCATCGGAAAGATTCATTGCTTTTTCATAATCATTTCTTTTTTCAGGTTTTTTTATAGCTTCTTCATTTAACTCTTCTAAATAACGTCGTAATTTAGGATAGAAATCAACAGGAACTGATGTGACTTTTTGAGAAGTCTGAACACGTTCTTTCCACTGTATCTTATTCAATACCATCAAATCCATAGGATCATCCATACGAATCCTAGCTATTCCAGCTTTTTTAAGTTCATTTGCAACCCACAATCTAACTTCATATTCTTGTCCTTCTTTGAAAGGCCCAACTGTAAACCCAGGAAGATCGATTTTAGGACTATTCCTATTTGCCACTATTTTAACAGGCGTATTTTCATAAATGAAATCAGCATCCTTGATTGAGGATATGGGATCAATCTGCAATAATATTCTCCTCTTGGACAGAAACTATGCCCAAGAAAGAATGTAACGGACACCTATAAAACTATAATTAAATGGTTGATTGCAAAAATTTGAAAATAGTTGGTCTAATTAAGTTTTAAAAATAACAATTTAATGTAAATTTAAGACTTCTGAATATTAACATTAGAAGCTTCAGCTCTATCTATGGCAATTTCAGAAATTTCAGAAGAGTGATGATTTATACGTTTTAAACAATCGATGAGAAGATAAGCATAAGATAAAATACGACTTGAAATTGTTGAGTTACTAGTATTTTTACAGAATTTCCATAATTCTTCAAGGTTCATCTCAGAAGTTTGTTTCATATCTAGGATTTGATTTGCTAGAACTATATCCTTGGTAAGTAAAGCTTCAACTGAGGAATCCAAGGAGCGTTTTATTGTTGCACTTACTTGATACAATGGCTCTGACACCTGCTTAGGAAGCTCATGACTATTTAATGATGAAACACTTTGAGAGATTCTATGTACATTTGAAGCAATTTCTGATATTAAATGGAGAATTTGAAGGTAATCAACGCAATCAATTAAACTAATTTCCATACTATTTTTTGGATCAGGAAAAAGCAAAAAACTTCGAAGTAAACGATTGGAAACTAAATGAAGTCTTCTAATATCTTCCATTCTTCTTGATAAACCAGAAATTGGACTAGCATTTTGTTTTCGTAATATAACAATGGTTTCTTCAAACATAGAGGAAATAACATTATGTATTCGATGAATTGTTTTGTCTATTTCTAAACTTCTTTTAAGCAAACATTGAATTGTCATACTATTTTTTGAAATTTCGATTAATTCCAGACCAAATAAACTATTTATTATTTCTCGAATTGCATCATGTTTTTCATCTGAAATACTTTCTTCTGAAATTACTTTAATTATATCAAAACCATCAACATAAGCGGCAACAATTTCTCGTTTAATTGAATGCTTAGAGGATTGGGATTTGATTTTTAATGTAATTTCTCGAGGACTTTCTTGAAAATCAATTGAAGATATACACATAGAATTGTCTGGTTGCAAAAGCATGTTGACTTTATCTCCATGTTTCAATTTCATTTGTTTAGACCATGATTTTGGAATTGAAACGTAAAGAGTTCTTCCTATTTTTTGGAGTTTTCTAGTTTCAGACATTATAGGATTCCTCTAAGTTTAAATAAGGAAAATCGAGTTTAAGTAAATATAATAAATATATAAACTTATACGAAAAGTTTATACCAATTCGTCTAACTGGCTACAATTAACACGAAATAGAGGAAAAACTCTATAAAAAAAGTTGTAATAATTGAATCGAAAGGAGGCAGAATTGGATGGCGGTGACTCTTAATTCAAAAAATAAAATTAAACCTCCTTTTCGAACAAAATTAAACATTCAATTCCAAATAATTTACTCTATTGAAAAGGTGAAGGCTTAATGTTCGAACCAATTGCTGCATTTATTTTAATATTAGCAGGAGCTTCATTAATCTATATTTTTATGGGGCGTTTATCACCCAAAACTTCTGACAACAAAGAAAAAAATAGAATGTATGCTTGTGGAGAAAAAATTAATCCAACTAAACTTTTAGTAAATGTAACACTATTTAGATATCTGATATACTTCGTAATAATCGATTCTCCAGCTTTGATACTAGCATTCGCTGCTTTGTCTTTAGAAATGATTAGTCCAATTAATTTGTTAATTTATCTAGGTTTGGTGTTAGTAGCAGATTTGCTACTTTTAGGAGGGCATGAATAGTGTCAACTTCAAAACTACTAAATTGGGCAAGGAGAAAATCACCTTGGCTTCTCCATTTCAATACCGGAGCATGCAACGGCTGCGATATTGAAGTTGTAGCTTTGTTAACACCAAGATACGATGTCGAACGTTTTGGAATAAAGCTTGAACCTTCACCTAGACACGCAGATGTTCTTGTAGTAACTGGAGTAGTTACCAAACAATGCATATCTCGACTCAAGACAATTTATGAGCAAATGCCTTCACCAAAATTTGTAATAGCGATTGGAGCTTGTGCTTGTTCAGGCGGAATATTTCAGGGATGTTACGGAGTTAGTCAACGTTTAGATAAGATAATTCCAGTTGACGTTTATATCCCAGGTTGTCCTCCTAAACCAGAAGCTATAGTTCAAGGAGTCGCAAAACTTCTAGAAAAATTGAAGGAATAAAAATGGAAAAGTTTGAAAAAGCTGTAGACGTCCTAAAAGAAAAGTTTGCAAAAGATATCATAGAATGTAATATTCCTAGGTCTAAGAGAGCATATATTTTACTTAAGCCAGAAAAGCACAAAGATGCAATCTCTTTACTTATAAATTATGATGAAAAAATATTGCTTTCAACCATAACTGGAATAGATCTGGGAAATGAAATAGAATTAAATTATCATATGGCCTGCAATGGTGTGATAACATTAAAAAATAGGATTCCCATTGAAAAACCGTTCACTAAAACAATAACTGACATCGTTCCTGGAGCAAACCTATATGAACGGGAAGTTTTTGATTTATTAGGAGTAGTTTTTGAGGGACATCCAGACCTTAAAAGATTAATGCTACCTGAAAGTTGGCCTAAGGGGAACTATCCACTTCGAAAAAATTGGAAATCACCTGAGCAACAAGAAGAAAATACTAATTCTGAAGAATCACAAAAATCTGAGAGCATAGAAGAAACCGATGCGGGATCTATTGTAAATGTAGTAGTAGGTCCACAGCATCCTGTTTTGCATGAACCAGAAAGATTCTCCTTCAAAGTTGATGGAGAAAGAATAGTTGATGTTGAACAGCGTCTTGGTTATGTTCATAGAGGAATTGAGAAAGCTGCTGAAAGGATGATGTACCATCAAGATGTCTTTCTTGTTGAAAGAATCTGTGGAATATGCAATGCTGCTCATACAACTGTTTTTTGCCAAGCTGTCGAAGATGTTGGAAAAATTGAAACTCCACCTCGGGCGTTATACTTACGGACAATAATTCACGAATTAAATCGAGTCCATAGTCATCTCCTGCTACTTGGAGTTGGAGGTCATTTATTAGGTTTTGAAGCACTGTTTCAACATGTGTGGCGTGATCGAGAACCGGTAATGGACATAGTGGAAAGGATTACGGGTAATCGGTTGATGAATGGATTCAATACAATCGGAGGAGTTAGAAGAGACATAGATCCAAATACGATCGAGAAAGCATTGAAAACTGTTAAAGACGTTCGCAAACGAGCAATATTTTACAAGAATGTGTTTGAAGAAGATGCAACATTAAGGTTGAGGACTGAAGGTGTTGGAGTCTTGAAAAGAGAAGACGCCTTAAAATATTGTGTTGTAGGTCCAGTAGCCCGAGGTTCGGGAATAGACGCTGATGTAAGAAAAGATGATCCTTATGCAGCTTATGATGAAATTCCATTTAACGTAATTAGCTACAACGAATGCGATACATGGGCTCGTTTGATGGTTAGAGCTGAAGAAGTACTGGAAAGCTTAGACATAATCGAATATGGATTCAATCATCTTCCAGGAGGACGTTTAAGAGTCAGAGTTCAACGAAAAATTCCAGAAGGTGAAGCAGTAAGTCGCGTTGAAGCCCCCAGAGGAGAACTCATACATTACGTCAAAAGTGATGGAACTGCTTATCCATACAGAGTCAAAGTTAGAGCCCCAACTTTAGCAAATCTTGTAGCTTTTCCTGATGCGATTAGAGGTTCATATATTGCTGATATCCCTTCGGTTATGGGAAGTCTAGATCCATGTTTTTCATGCACTGATCGTATGGCTTTCATAGATACTAACGAAGACCAATTTAGGACAATTCTTTTTCCTGGATTTATTTTTCTCTTAGTACTTGTATTATTTTTTGATTGGTTCGAAAGAAAAGTTGCGGCTAGATTCCAAAATAGAATGGGACCATCATATGCTGGACCCTTTGGTTTACTTCAACCAATAGCGGATTATATAAAATTGTTTTCAAAAGAAGATATAACACCAGAGCAAACAAATAAAATACTCTTTGTTGTAGCACCGATGCTTGCTTTTTCTCTTTTTGTTCTTGCTTTATTTTATATTCCAATTGACGGCGCAAATGTAATTTTGAATTCAAGTTTTGAAGGTGATTTAATTCTTGTATTTATTCTAATTACTCTGGCCAACTTTGGAATATTTCTCTCAGGATGGTCTTCCTTAAATCCTTATAGTGGGATCGGAGCAACTAGAATTTTAACCCAATTTCTCGGATATGACATTCCTCTTATTATTCTAGCGATTTGTCCAGCTTTTCTTGCAAATAGTTTGTCGATTGTAAATATTACAGCAAGCCAATCTATTCCTTTTGCTCTGTTAATTCCATGGTCTCTTGTTTTATTTATTATCGTCTTACAAGCTGAATTGGAAAAAGATCCATTTGATATTCCGCACGCAGAAACTGAAATTGTAGGAGGCTATGAAACAGAATATGGAGGAAGAAAATTGGCTTTCATTAAACTTTCAGAAGATTTTCAATTTTTGGTTGGTGCATCATTAGTAACTGTTCTATTTTTAGGTGGAGCTCATGGGCCAGCTTTTTTTGGTCCACCAGATCTGTGGTATGTTTTCTGGTTTATTGTAAAGACTCTAGGAGTGGTTTTTGTCTTAGAATATATTGGTAACGTTTCTGCTAGATTGCGAATTGATCAGGTTGTTCATGGTAATTGGAAATTATTGATTCCATTATCTATTGTTTCTCTTGCACTCACAGTAATTATTGAACCATTTTTGCGAGCGGTTATTGCGTAGGAGGAGAAGGAATGCCGAAAAAACGACGACGATTTCCAGCCTTATTAAAAGACATGGGTGCATGTATATTTAAAAAACCAATTACTCGTCAATACCCAATAATAAAGGTAGAAGTTCCTGATGGATATAGAGGTAGACAAGTTTTATCTCCTGAAAAGTGCATTAGTTGTGGGTTATGCGAAAGAGATTGCCCAGCGAAAGCCATAGAATTAATTGAAGTTTCAGGAAAACGAATGCCAAAATTCTATCTTGATCGGTGCATATTTTGTTATCTTTGTGCTGAAAGTTGCCCCAGAGAAGCGATTAAACTTTCTCCCAATTATGAAATGTCGACAACTGAAACAGAAAAATTGCTAATACACCCAGAAGAATTTGTTTCAAAACAAAAAACATCGACAAGTGAGGAAAAATAATATGTGGTTTGAAACTATCCTAGCGATTGGAATGATAACCTCTGCAGTTTTTGCGATTTATCTGAAAGAAACAGTATCTTCAGTTTTGTCTTTAAGCACAATGATGCTTCTGCTTTCGCTGTTATATTTTAATCTTAATTCACCTTTTGCGGCTATTTTTCAACTGGCAATAGGTGCAGGAACGGCAGCAATTTTCCTTCTTGCAGGTGATTCATTAACTAAGAGAAACGATCTAAAAACTTCCAACAGAACAAAGATTGCAGCATTAATTGCTTCTGCCATCCTTTCTATTCCAGTAATTGTTGGAACTGTAATAACACAAACATTTACAAGTTCATTCGATTTTTCTCTCTCTACAGCCTTGTGGGATTTGAGGGCGATTGACGTCCTTGCTCAAGGTTTGGTAGTTTTGGTTGCTGCAGTTGGTGTGGCAATTCTTTTGAAAGATAAACAGGGGCGCAAGTAATTGGATTACATAATATTATCTATAACGATTCTAGCCATAGGAGTAGTAGGTCTTGTTACAAAACATGACTTAATAAAAATGTTAATCGCAATAGAAATGATTACCGCAGCTGCAACAATGAATTTTGTTGTTTTTGGATCATTAATGCAAGACACACTTGGCCAAGCATTTGCAATTCTCGCATTGTCGGTTGATGCTTGTGTAACAGCTGTTGCCCTTGCACTTGCAATAGCAATCTATAAACAATTAAACGTTCGAGATTTCAGAGATCTATCAGACATGAATGAAGAGTTACCCAAATCGGAAGATGATGAAATTCAGGAGGAAACCTAAACATGCTAATTCCTCTTGAATTTGCTTCATGGCTAAGTTGGGGAATTCCCTTTGCAGGCTCATTATTTATTCCTCTTGTAGCGAAGTTACGTCGCAAAAGTGTTGGATGGTTTGCTGTTTTAATTACTTTCCTTGCCGCAGTATGCACAGTTTCAATGATTCCAAACTTACTTGAAGCCCATGTTGAAGCACAAGTTTATTCTATACCTTGGATGCCTGCTTTAGGCATAGACCTCAGTGTCCTTATCGACCCGTTAAGCACAATGATGGCAAATATAGCAGCTTGCATCGGCTTATTGATAATGATTTACTCTGTAAAATATATGGAAAAAGAAAAGGCTACACCCAGATTCTTTTTCTTTATGTTACTTTTCGTTGGTGGAATGCTCGGATTAGTTATGGCTAACAATCTTCTACAAATGTACTTCTTCTGGGAAACAGTTGGACTATGCTCTTATTCTCTTATTGGATTCTGGTATAGTAGACCTGAAGCAGCTAAAGCAGGTATTAAAGCTTTCATCGTTACAAGAATTGGTGATATTTTTCTACTTCTTGGAATTTTATTGTTATTCGTAAATACAGGAACCTTAGACTTCCTAAAAACCCGTGAACTTATTGCCGAAGGATCGGTCTCAGTTCCAATGTTGACTGTGGCTTTATTAATGCTGATTGGAGCTATCGGTAAATCAGCCCAAGTTCCATTGCAGGTATGGCTTCCCAATGCAATGGAGGGGCCATCACCAGTTAGCGCTCTAATTCACGGTGCAACAATGGTTAAAGCAGGAATTTACCTTGTAGCAAGAATTTACATTCTTTTCTCGCTTGTAGCACCGTGGTTAACTACTATAACCTATATTGGGGGAATAACAGCTCTCCTTGCAGCAACTATGGCATTAACTAGTACCGATCTGAAAAGAGTTCTAGCGTTTTCTACAATTAGCCAGCTTGGAATGATAATGTCTGCTCTAGGCATTGGAACTGAGTTGGGTTGGTTTGCAAGTCAATTTCATGTGATAAGTCATGCTCTTTTCAAATCTTTGCTTTTCCTTTCTGCAGGAGTTGTGATGCATGTAACTCACACTTTAGACATAAAACAGCTCGGAGGATTGAGAAAGGCAATGCCCATAACATTTATTGTAAGTGTTATTGGGGCTTTTTCGCTTGCTGGGATTCCACCTTTCAGTGGATTCTGGAGTAAAGATACAATATTCGAAGCAATTATCCTTGGCAATAATCTTCCCCTTTTCATCCTTATTTTCGGAACTTCGGTATTAACAGCTATTTACAGCCTTCGTTGGATAAGTCTAGTTTTCCTTGGAAAAAAATCTGAGCATCTTGAAAAACATCAAATACATGACCCTAAACCAACAATTACTATACCGCTTATTTTGTTAGCGGCTGCATCTTGTATCGCAGGTTTCTTCAAAGGACCACTAGAACATTTTCTTGAGATACATTTTGAAGTTTCATTAAATGGACTTGTGTTTGCTAGTTTGACTTCAGCAATTATTCTATCTATTGCTATCCCTACCGCATATTATCTTTACTTTAAAAAGAGGGATACTTCAACGGTTTCAACAAGAAGTTTTTTAAATAATTCACTTTATCGTTTAGTAAACAATGGTTATTATTTTGATGCTGTGTACTACAAAATATTGAATGGAGTTATGGGTTTGTCACAATTCGCGTATCAAACTATTGAAAATTCAGGATTACAAAGATTTCCCTATGTAGTTGCAGGTAGCGCTTCAAGATTAGCAAATGGAACTCATGACTACATAGAAAAATTCCTTGATAGATTTGTTTACATAATATCAGGTGGAGCAGTAGTAACTGCTAACAAAACACATACCCATCTTGAATCTTTCTTGGATCGCCTTGGGTATATTCTTGCAGGTGGAACAGTGGAAACTGCTAAGGTAACCCATGAATATATTGACACATTTCTTGATAAATTGGTTTACCTTTTTGCAGGAAAAACAGTTGAACAAGGACGCAAAATTGAGAAAATCCATAGGGGACATTTACCAGACTTCATTTTAGCAGCTATAATTGGTTTTTTCATAATCATTATTATATTAGCATTTACAGCTTTGAGGTAAAATAAAATGCAAACATTATTAATAGCTTTAATGTTGCCTGTCTTGGCTATTCCAATAGTCTATGGCATTGGTAAAAAATCCGCAAGAATAGCAGCTCTTATACTTGCTGTTCTTTCATTAATCAGTTTATCTCTTCTTCTAACATTAATACCCACTGTTCTTAATGAGGGACAGTATATTGAATCCTATTATTGGATACCATCATTGGGTTCTGCATTTACACTTTTTGTGGATGGAATCAGCTTATCGCTAGCTATTGTTACATTAATTCTGGTCGCAAGTGCAACTATATTTTCGATAAATTATATGGAAGAAAAGAAATCGCTTCCACAATATTATGCACTAATGAGTTTGTTAACAATCGGATTAGTTGGAGTATTTATAACATCCAATCTATTGCTGTTCTACTTTTGTTGGGAACTTATGCTTGTTCCAACATATTTCATAATTGGGGGATGGGGATACAGAGACTCATTTAAGGTTGCTTTTAAATTCTTCATCTTCACACATGCAGGTGCAATTTTTGTCTTGCTGGGTATTGGTGCTATCTACATGCTCACAGGTACTCTTGACATTTTTGAAGCACAAACACTTCTAATGAATATTGATCCCGGCATTCTAAATTGGATTTTGATTTCATTTACTGCAGGTTTTGCTGTAAAGATGGCTATTGTTCCTCTTCACATGTGGCTTCCAGACGCCCATGGTGAAGCACCCGCACCGATGTCCGCTCTTCTGAGTGGAGTAATAATTGGGGCAGGAGGATATGCAGTTCTAAGAATAGCTCTTGGAACAGTTTATTCTGCTATGGCAACAACTAGCAATGATTTCTTGTTAGTGCTAAGCTTTTTTGGGGTATTATCAGCGTTTTATGGATCTCTCTTAGCGCTAGCTGAAACAGACATTAAACGGATAATTGCTTATTCTAGTATAAGTCACATGGGATACGTTCTGTTTGCGTTATCCCTCTATCCAATTCCAGAGGGAATCACTGGAGGAGTACTCCATCTAGTTAACCATGCAGCAAGCAAAGGACTTCTCTTCTTGACTGCAGGTGCAGTAATGCATCAAACAGGTGTGAGAAACATCAAGGATATGGGTGGTTTAGCATCAAAGATGCCTCTTACTGCGATCACTTCTGCTATTGCAGCTTTTAGTATAGGCGGTATTCCGCCTTTTGCCTGTTTCATAAGTGAGTTTCATATTTTTGTTGGAGCTGTTACCGCATCTGGTGCAGATGGAGCATTTTATTTACCCACTATTTTAATGCTTATCGCAACTGTGTTTAGTCTTGCTTATGTTCTAAGATACTTCTGGAAAGTTTTCCTAGAAGCACCAAAAGAACCCAGAGAAGACATTAAGGATCCACATATTTACATGATTATTGCAATGATTGCTTTAGCAGCGTTTGTTGTTATACTTGGTATTTATCCTGGAATTTTCATAGACTTGATTCATGCTGTTACATCTTTATGATTGGGTGCGTATAATTTATGAACATAATCGACATTCTATGGCCCACAATAGTTTTCACGGTTTGCTCCTTACTTACTGTTCCACTTGTACGCCTTATTAAAAGAACAAAAAAAGATCCCCAAAATTTCATTGTAGCATGGATACTTCTTTCTTTTTCTATAGCTGCAATTGGTGTTTACAGAATAGCTTCAGAATATTTTACGCAATCACAACCAGTTCTTCAAATTTCTGCAGTAGATACAATTTTAGCTCCAATATCAACGACATTTCTCGTGGATACAGTATCAGTATACATGGTTAGTGCGTACATTGTAGTTGGTACTATTACCTGTCTTTATAGCGTTCTGCATGTAAATTCAAAAGAGAGTCTATCCGAAAGATATTATGCATTGTTGCTTATAGTCACAGGTACTGTAATAGCAGCTACATTCTCAGGAGATTTACTCACTCTTTTTATTTTCTGGGAATCAACAGCAGCAGGTGCTTGTTTTATCGTAGCATATAAGAAAACTCGAGAATCATTAGAATCAGCATTAAAATATCTAATTATGGTTATCATAGCTTCTGGTTTTACAATATTTGGACTATCATTATTATACAGCCTTACCGGTTCACTAAACTTCTGGATTGTCAAAGAAGTACTGTTAACTACGAGTAACCCACAGCTTCTATTGGTAGCATTTGCTTTTATCATTGCAGGTTATGCCATCGAAACAGCTATTGTTCCTTTTCACATGTGGTTGCCTGATGCTTATACTGCAGCACCAGATTCTGGATCAGCTTTCTTATCAGCTATTGTAGATCAGGGTAGTTACTATGTGCTTCTAAGAGTTCTATTATTCATTCTAACACCTACAGAAATTGTAGATTGGCGATTTACTGTTGCAGTATTTTCTGCATTTACAATGATAGTTGGTAATCTTTTTGCACTAGCTCAACAAAATGTAAAAAGAATGGTATCATACGTTTGTATCGCTGATATCGGTTACAATCTAATAGCGATAACAAGTATAACGTCTATTGGATTAACAGGTAACTTATTTTTCTTCTTTGTTGCGGCCATGGAGACTGCTCTTGCGTTTATGGTTATTGGAGTATTCAAAAGAAAGGGGTTAGAAACTTTGGAGGATATGGCGGGATTAGGACGAAAAATGCCATTAACAAGTTTTGCTTTTGTATGTGCAGCCCTCTCATTTTCAGGAGTACCATTATTTGCAGGATTTATTGCAAAATATATGGTGTTCACTTCAGTTTTACAATCAACTGTTGCATGGTTGGCAGTAGTTGGTGTTCTTAATTCGGTGCTTCAATCTGCTTACCTGCTAAGGGTTATACATTACTTTTACGCCAAAACTCCAAACAGTGATAAACAGTTTAAAGAACCGAGAAAATTACTGATTCCAATATATTGTTTAGTAATAATAATTATCATTCTAGGTTTATACCCAGATTTAATTCTAAATGTGTTATCTTCAATTACCCCATATTTACCTGTATAATCCAAAAATTTAACTTAAGAGAATAATACAATATTAGAAGGGAATTCTTTGGTAACAAAAAAAGACAAACATATCGCATATGACGACTTAGAATTTAAAATAATAAACTCTGGATTTTGCACTTTCTGTGGAGCTTGTGAAGCAGCATGCCCCGTTCATGCAATAACAATAAAAGAAGATAGGATTGAACATTTTGATTGCTCAAAAGATATAGAATCTTGTCCTATATGTTACAATATTTGCCCACATTCTGAAAATCTCCTTGATGAAAGTCTAAAATTTGTTTCAGATTCACCAATAAAGAGAGAAGGATTAGGACATTATAGACGGATCTTATTAGCTCAAGCAGCAGATCCAGAACTTAGGAAACTAGGTCATGGCGGTGGGGTGGTTACAACTCTTTTAACAAATGCAATTGAAAAAGGAATAATAGATAGCGCAATTGTTTCTCAAGCAGAAACTGATGTTCCTATAAAACCTAAGGCTTTAGTTGGTGAAGTCCCTGATGATGTTTTTTCAGCAGTGGGAAGCAAATTCTTTCCATCATCAGTAGCTAGAGCTTACGGAAGTGCAGTATATGAGTATGGAAAAGGTAATATCGCATTCGTAGGAGTCCCATGTCATGTACAAGCTCTTCGAAAACTTGAGGCTTGGGAACATAAAATCACTGGAAACTTAAAAGTTATAATAGGTCTCTTCTGTTTCTGGACTCTTTCTTTTAGTCATTTGCTAAGTTTTCTGTCCAAAAAATATAACATAAATCCAAAAGAAATAAAACGACTTGACATCTTGAAAGAGTTAATTGTCCAAACAGAAAATGGTAAAATATCCATTCCATTATCTGAAGTTAAACCACATATTTTGACCAGTTGTGAAACTTGCACTGATTTCACATCAGAACTAGCTGACATTTCAATCGGAAGTGCATATCCTCTTAAAGAATGGTCAACGGTTATCATAAGAACAAAGGAAGGAGAAGATTTCTTTTATTCCGCAGTAGAAGCAGGAGTAATAAATACAGGTGTAATAGAACTTGAACCGGACGCTTTTTCACATGTACTTCAGGCTGCGGTACAGAAAAGAAGAACTGCCTTAAAAGAAATTTCTGATATGAAAGAAGCTTATGTACCTGTTCCTGTTCGTCCCTTGAAAGAAATTGCAGTGCTTTCACAATTTCAAGTAAAGGATGTTATGTCTAAACAGCTTAATACGGTATCTCCTAATTTCTCCATAAATGAACTATTAGATGTCATGGCCAAACATCATCATACTGGATATCCTGTAGTTGATGAGAATGGTAATTTTATTGGTCTCGTAGGTTTGGATGATTTGACTAAGATTGAAAAAGAGAAACGAAACGAGGTTCTAATTCGAGATATTGTTCAAGAAAGCCCTATTGTGATATTTCCAGAAGATCTGGTGCTTGTTGCATTCAATAAGATGAGAATACATAAAATGGATCGTATTGCAGTAGTTGATTCAACTAATCCTAAGAAAATTGTTGGTTTACTAACTAGAACTGATTTGGGAACTATAATTAGTGACACGTTAAATGTGAGCTCAGGATCATCATAAATTTGCGAGAAACTTAAAATATTCAATATAGTTAATTTAGTTTGTGACTGAGATGATTGATAGGCAAATTTTTAAAAAGATTCTAGTTCCAGTAGATGGTTCCCATTCTTGTCTTCATGCAAAAATGTTTGCTTCTTCAATCGCCAAGAAATTTAAATCAAAAGTAACTGTGGTTCATGTAGCGTCACATGAATTTATGCATCCGGAACTGTTGCAACTTTTATTAGAAATGCCGAGGAAATGTTCAGAGAAGCGAAAATTGATGTTGATGCAAGATTAGTTACCTTTGAAGATCCGGCTGAATACATTCTAGAATTAGTTAAAGATGAAGAATATGACTTAGTTGTTATTGGAAATCGTGCAGAACATCAATCTGAACGTTATTCTTTGGGAAGTATTACAGAGAAAGTTGCAAGACATTCTGACTGTTCAGTTCTCATTGTGAAAAAGAAACCAAAAGTAATGAAAATACTTTCAGCTGTTGATGGATCTAAACCTTCTAATAAAGCACTAGAATATTCAGCTGAATTGGCTCGAAATTTTAATGCTAACTTGGCTTTGGTTCATGTTGAAGAAGATAAACTTGTTCGGATAGGTGGACCTCAAGTAGTAGATTGTCTTGGAACCGTTGGAGAATGCATTTTAAAAGATGCAGAAACAAAGGTTAAAGGATTATCATTTGATAAGATACTTGAATATGGTAGTCCAGCGGAAATCATAATAAAAGTTGCAAAAAAAGCTAATGTAGACATCATTGTAGTAGGAAGTAGAGGCTTAAGCAGTGTAAGAAGATACATGCTCGGTAGTGTAAGTGACGACATAAGTATACATGCGAGAAGTTCTGTATTGATAGTTAGATAAGCTGCAGAATGTATCATAATGATTGAAAGAATTAGTTTAACACTATTTTTTTGCTGTCTTGGATTGAAGAGATCGATAAATCTGAAGTGTTTGTTCAACAACTTGCTCCCAAGTAAAGTATTTTAAAACCCTTTCACGACCATTCTTACCCCATAATTTTGCCTTTTCAAAATTTTTTAGCACTTCTTTTACACCCCAAGCAATATCTGCCGCATTTTCTCCATTAATATGAATACCATTCTGCTCAGGACCAGAGTTTATTACTTGTTCACGAAAGCCAACAACACCATGAGCTCCTACAACTATAGGTTTTCCCATTGCCATAGCTTCGAGACTTACAATTCCAAAAGGTTCATAGACCGAAGGAAAAACACATACATCTGAAGCAGCATAATGAAGAATTCTTTCTTCTTCAGGTATAAAATCGAAACGACAAATTACATTATTTTTTATTCCAAGCCTTTTTGCCATGTCTAATTAGATCTTCTCGCATCGCGTGACTAACTGTAATTATTTTGTCAGCAGTTTTTGCTGTTTCTGATTCAAAATGAGATACAACTTCAGATCCTTGTCCACCAGATCGACCAAATTCTGTACTATGTACGTGAAAAACTACTGGAATATTCGTTTCGTTTTTTATGATTATTCCAGCAATACTACTTAACCAATCATGAACTGCAACTACATCAAATGTGTAGCCTTCTTTCTTAATTAGACTATTAACAAGTTTTGTTGCACTCAAAATATTATATATAAAAATATCATTGAATAAACGAAGATTTGCTCCCCATTTTTTCAGGTCATCAATTACAAACATGGGAAAGACATTACTTGCATCAGCAATTAATGGTCGATGGACTTCAACGCCATTTATCACATCTCTTGTTTTAAGATTTCCAGGATTAAGTGTAAAAACGGTAACATCATGACCCATTTCAATAAACTCACGAGTTATATATTCTGCATAAGTCCCTAATCCTCCAACAAGTTTTGGAGGATATTCCCAAACAAAAAAACAGATTCTCAAAGAAATCTCTCAGTTACATATTAAAATCTAAATTAATATTTTTTTCCTGAATAAAAAATAAAGAATTTAAAATATATTTCAATTAAAACAATTCCATTACATTTTGCATTCTAAATAATAAAATAGAAGACCACAGAAATTGAATCTATTTTTTCACTACTAGGACATCACAATTTGCTTTAGAAACTACTTGTTTAGAAACACTACCGATTAAGAAAGCAGCGGCCATACCCAACCCTCTGCTACCAACAACAATCAAATCAAATTTTTCATTTTCTGCAGTTTCAACTAATGCTCTAGAAGGATTAGAGCCAAGAATTGATAGTAAATTGCAATCAATTTTTTCTTCTTCTAAAAGTTGATTAGCTTTCAATTGAATTTTATCTGCTTCTTCTTTACTTCCTCTTTTGTAAACTGTAATGACTGTAATATGACCAGAGAACTTTTTTGCTAAGCTAATTGCTTCCATCAATGCCCAAGTAGAATAATCAGAACCGTCAAGACCAACCAAGATTCTCATTTTTTCTTTCATTCAATTACCCCCGATTTCTCTTCATTCACACTATACTAATTAAACTTCTCACATATTCATTTGCCTATATTTAGTCTTAATATTTTCTGTCCACTTTTGCATCCATTAATCCCGGATTTTTCTTAATTCCCCTGGATAAGACTGGAGGAAAGATAAGAGTAGTTACAATACTCATAGCAACAAGAGCTGAAAAAATTTCAAGGGGAATCAAATTGTACTGAACAGCAATCAATGCAATAACTAATTCTGCTGCACCCCTTGAATTCATTGCCCAACCAATATAATATAATTGTTTCCAGTTCAAAGTCGAAACTGGTTTAATTATTAACGTTCCGATCATTTTCCCAAAAAAAGCAATTAGGATTGTAGCAATAATGAGTGGAGTATTAGAAAGAAGTGTTGTTAAATCAAATGTCAATCCAACATTAACAAAGAAAAATGGAACGATAAACCCTAATGCAATAAGCTTGACTACATTAATCAAATCTTTTCTGTTTTTCTGGCTAATTTCTTGTAAAGAAATTTGAAGGAAAAAACCACCAAGAATAGCTCCAATTAAGTAACCAACATTTAAGGATTCAGAAAGAGCTGCTAGTAGCAAAATGAAAATCATGACTATAGAAAATAATCCTGTCTCCTCTCCAGGTTTTTTGTCAAGGGCACGAAGAACTTTAGACATGAGCTTAAAAGAAATATATGCTATCGCTAGAAAGATTATAATTTCTACAGGAATCATTGCGAGATCAAATAGACTTCCTTCATTTGCGAATATGACAACAACTGACAAGAATAGGACTTCAAATATATCGTCTATTGCACCTGCAGCAAGCATTACTGCTCCTAGTCTAGTGTTCAAAGAGTTAAGGTCCATTAGTACTTTGACTTTTGTTCCTTCGGAGGTTACCATCATGGCTCCACCAAATATTATTGCAGATAGAGAACCATATTCAGGAAAAAATATTGTCATAAAAAGAAATCCGAGTCCAAATGGAACAAGAGCAGAACTTAAAGAGACAAGAATTGAATCTCTTGAGGTTTCTTTAATTTTCTCAATTTCAATTTCCAATCCTGCCAGAAAAAGTAAAAGTAATACCCCAAGTGTAGCTAGAAAATCGATGATTACTAGTGTTTCTCCATCGCCGAATAGTAGATTCTTTAGAAATGGAATACCAAATAATAATCCGGCTAATATTTCACCCACTACAGATGGTAAACCTATTCTTTTGAATAATTCGCCCAAAATAAATGCAACAATGAGGATTATTGGTAAAATTGCTAACAACTGCATTAAATATTTCCAACCAACTAAAATTGTTATTCAGTAACTTTTGTAATAATATTACGAACATTATGGTTTTGTTAACTTTTGAGTTAAATGTTTGGGCTCAAATTTAAATTTTTTCTTTTAAATACATATTGAAAATTTAAATTTAATATTTTTATTTAAAAACAAAAAAATTTGAAAAAAGAAAAAATGAAGTAGAGACTATTTATCTCGAAGACTATTGGTAATTTTCATGGAATTAATTTCATTTGTATGGATGGACTAATCTTAGAAAGATGTAAATAGCCAACTATATGAATTTGTTTTTATGAAGACTAAAAAGAATCCGTGGACTGCTTTATTTCCTTGCCCAGTTGTTCTTGTCACATGCCTAGACAATGAGGGAAATCCTAATATAATCACGCTAGCTTGGGTTGGAACGGTGTGTTCTGAACCCCCAATAATCGCAATGGGTATTAGACCGACTCGTTATTCTTATGGATTGATTAAAAGCAATAAAGAATTTGTAGTAAACATTCCAACAACAAAAATACTAAGAGAATCTGATTATTGTGGAGTTTCTTCGGGAAAAAATGTTGAAAAGTTTTCTGAAACTAAGTTAACTAAACAAAAAGCAGAAAATGTCAAAAGTCCTCTAATAAAAGAGTGTCCAGTGAATATTGAATGTAAATTGAAAGAAGTAATCCCATTAGGAGCGCATGACTTATTCCTTGGTGAAATAGTTCAAGTTCATGTTGACAATGAAATTTTGGATGAGAAAGGTAATATAGACTTTAAAAAAGCAGATCCCTTCGTATTCAATCAAGGTGAATATTGGAATATAAATAAAAAACTGGGAAATTATGGTTTTTCAAAGAAAAAATAAAATATTATTAGCAAAAAAATATTACAAATACTAATTTATAATGGTCTTTTTTCTATTAGTCCTCACGGAGACTAACACATGAGTTATGAGATGTGGGCTGAGAAGTACCGCCCCAAATCACTTAAGGCTATAATCAATCAAAAAGAAATCGTGGACCGTTTGAAAAGTTTTGTTAAAGCACAAAATGTTCCACATTGCATATTTGCAGGCCCACCAGGTACGGGAAAAACTACAGCTGCACTCTGTTTAGCAATGGATCTTTACGGAAAAGAATACAGAGAGCATCTTATGGAGTTGAATGCCAGCGACGAAAGAGGAATTAAGATTGTAAGAGAAACAGTGAAAACTTTTGCTCGAACACGCTCAATTGGAGAAATCCCATTTAAGATTCTAATATTAGATGAAGCAGATAATATGACCTCTGACGCCCAACAAGCATTAAGAAGAACAATGGAAAGATTTACTGAAACATGCCGATTCATAATGATTGCAAATTATAGTGGCAAAATAATAGAACCACTACAATCTAGATGTGCCCCATTCCGTTTTTCTTACATGTCCCAACCAGATCAGGATCGATATTTACGAAATATTATAGAAAAAGAAAAGATTGAGATATTAAATGAAGGGTATAATGCTATCTTTGAAGTTAGCCAAGGTGACTTACGAAAAGCAACTAACACAATCCAAGCTGCAGCTTCAATGGGTAAGATAATTGATGCTGAAACTGTATATTCAGTTATAGGGCATGCAAATCCAGAAGATGTTAACATTATGATAAAGACTGCAATGAAAGGTGATTTCTTGGATGCCAGAAAACAACTCAGAGAAATGATTATGAAATATGGCGTTGCAGGAAGCGACATAATTAAACAAATCCACACTGCAATCTTTCGATCAATGTTACCTGATTCATGGAAGGTAACACTAAGCGAAGCAATAGGAGAAATAGATTTCAGAATGGTTCAGGGTGCAGACGTGGAAGTTCAGTTAAGTGCACTATTGGCTAGGTTTACTGAAGCAGGAAAAGAGCTTAGTAGAGGCTGTTAGATATTTTGTCCACAACATGGACCCAAAAATACAAACCTCAAAATTTGAAGGAAATAGTAGGAAATAGGGAATCTAAAAAACAATTTATTAATTGGCTTCAATCTTGGGAAAATGGAATCCCGAAAAAAAGAGTAGCACTTTTACAGGGACCACCGGGAATAGGTAAAACTGTGACTGTTGAGGCTTCTGCTAAAGAATTAAATTTAGAACTTATTGAAAAAAATGCGAGTGATTATAGAACAGCTGATGCTATTAATAGGTTCGCAGGTCTCGCTTCTCAATATTCCACACTTTTTGGCGGAAAGCGATTAATTCTATTAGATGAAGTTGATGGAATTTCAGGAAAAGAAGATAGAGGTGGAGTTAGGGAACTTATAAAAATTTTAAAAGATACGCGGAGCCCAATTGTTTTAACAGCGAACGATGCATATAATCCTCGGTTTAGCAGTATTCGTAGATATTGTTTAATTATTCCATTTAAAAAGCCAACTGTTAGAGAAGCAGTTTCTCATCTTAAACTTATTTGTAAAAAAGAAGGCATAGAAACTGAAGAAGAAGTACTCAAATTCATTGTTACCCGTTCTGGAAGAGATGTAAGATCTGCTGTAAATGATTTACAGGCACTTGCTCAGGGAAAAACATGTCTTAGAATGAAAGATGTAGAATGGCTATCGGGTAGAGACAGAAAAGAAGAAATATTTGCTGTTATGCAAACAATTTTATATTCAAAAGATGCATGGGAAGCAAAGAAAACAGTAAGCAGCGCTGATGTAGATCATGATATGCTTTTTTACTGGATATATGAAAACACTCCCTATCATCTAAATGATCCTCATGATCTTGTAAAAGCTATGGATTTTTTGGCATTGGCAGACATTTATAGAAAAAGGATAAGAGAAACTCAGAACTGGAGTTTTCTTCGATATGTTATAGATTTCATGACTTCTGGGGTAGCAGTATCAAGAGAGAGAAGTAAATCATCAGGTTGGATTCCATTCAGGTTCCCAGATAAGATTCGTATGCTTTCAAAAACAAAAGGAGAAAGAGCACTTCAGAAAGCTTTAGGAATTAAGATAAGAAACAAATGCCATATTTCCGCTTCAAGAAGTATTAAAGAAATTATCCCTTATCTCAAGATAATTTTCGAAAATAATCTTCAAAGTGCAGCAGAATTATCAACATGGCTTAACTTAGATGATGATATGATTCTATATTTAGCAGGAAATAAAAGACTGACAAAAAAGATTATGGCTCAAATAGCTTAATATGAAATGATAGAGCAAGTTAAGGTAAGGGTCTCTCTCCCAAAGTTACATCTAGACTTTGTTCTTGTCCTTCTCTTATTATTGTTAATGAAACAGTATTTCCTGGAACAGTATTTCTTTCCATATAGACTACTAGATCATCCATAGTTATTACGGGAATTTCATCAATTTCTATAATAACATCTCCTCCTATGGGATATTCAACTCCTTCTATAATTTGGGTTTCATCACTCCCTTCCAATCCAGCTAAATCTGCTGGACTCCCAGAGATCACATCAGTAACAAGAATACCTTGAGGTTTATCCAAACCGATCGCCTCAGCAAGTGGGATATTCATTCCTAATGCTGAAATACCCAACCAAGGATGTTTATAACCCCCTGTTTCAATGAGATCGTCAATTTCCCTTTTAATAGTATCAGAAGGAATTGCAAAACCTATACCTGTAAATGTACCTGTTTCTGATTGGATAGCTGAGTTTATACCCACAACTTGGCCACTTAGATTTACTAGTGGACCACCTGAATTTCCAGGATTTATGGCCGCATCTAACTGAATAATGTCGATTATTGCGTAATTTCCTTCAGCAGTTAAAGTTCTTTCAAGTGAAGATACGATACCAACAGTCAAAGTGTCACTTAAACCGAAGGGATTTCCCATAGCAGCTACAGGTTCACCAACAGATAAATCAGAAGATTTACCAAGAACCACAGGAAACAAATTTGTAACTTGTGGATCTACCTTAATTACGGCCAAATCACTATAGATATCCATTCCAACTAAATCTGCTGATGTAATATTTCCATCTAAAAATGTGACCTGGATAGAATCTGCTTCATCAATTACATGTTGATTGGTTATTATATGTCCATTTAAGTCATAAACGAAACCCGAACCTAAACCAAGATTTGTTTCGATGAGCACAACTGAATCCTTAAATTGATTGTAAATTGTAGGCCAAGGAATCATTCCTGTTTGGTTGACTACATCAAAAACTTCAAGCTGATTCTTTAATGACTTAATCTCATTATTATTTTCTGTTAAATTATTTTCCATATCTTCGAGTTGATTCTGAAGGTTCAAAAAAGCAACCGCAAAAAATCCAGTATTAACAATAAGAATGATGATGATCACTCCAAGAATATAACTCCATTTATTTGAATGCGAAGGGGAAGTCGAAGCTTCTTCTGAAATCAAATTACAAATCACCAATTGTTCTGTATATAGATTGTTTAAAAGAAAAACATTCTAAAGGCTTTCGGAATCAATAGAGCAAAATTCAATTAATTAGAAATTTTGGAACTTAACTTTACTTTGTAAAAGGGTTCTCGTCTCTTAATTGCTTCCATGAAGAGTTTTTTTAACAGTTCATCATCAGCCCCTTTTCGCATCGATGATAATAGATCCACTAAATTATCAGATCGCATAAGACAGGGTTTTATTTTTCCATCACTAGTTATCCTGAGACGTGTACAATTGCCACAAAACTCAGTGTTCTCTATAGGACGGATTAATTCAATTTTTACTCCCTGCAATTTATAAACTCGTCTTTTTTGCATAAATTTTCTTACTTTTGTCTCCAATGCTAATCTCTTTAAGTTATTCTCTATTTTATCTAATTCGATATGATGGTTCTGGTAGTAATTATTGCTAAGATTAATGGGTTCCAATTCAATTAATTGCAAAATTGTACGTGTTTTTGTAGCAAACTTGATCATTTGATCTATTTCATTATCATTTATGTTTTTTAACACTAACATATTTAATTTAACTGGATTCATCCCGACAGCAACGGCAGCATTAATTCCATCAAGAGCATCCTGAAGATTCCCACCCATAATTTCATTGTAGGTTAAAGGATTTAATGTTGGTAAACTCACATTTACTCTATTTAATCCAGATTTTTTTAGATCTTTTGCTAAATTTTTCAGATGTGTTCCGTTTGTTGTCATAGAAAGGTCATTTAAACCCTTCAGTTTAGCTATCCCTTCTACAATTTTTACTATATTATTGCGAAGAAGAGGTTCTCCACCGGTTAATTTAACGCGATTTATTCCCAAACTTACCGCTACTCTGATAATTCGAATAATTTCGGGTACAGTCATTAGTTCGATAGGTGCATTTTCTCCTTCTCTGTGACAATAAGGACAATGTTTATCGCATTTTTGGATAACAGAAACCCGTAAATTCAGAACAGGACGATTGCAGTTATCATAAATCATTACTGTCACTTTCGTCAGATTATCCGTTTTGTATGGGAAAGCATATCTTAAACAAGATAAACCTTTCTCAAAGGTTAGCAATAATTCAATTGTCTTAAAATGAAAACAATAATTACATAAATTCATGATTTTATCTTGATAATTAAAATGTTAATTGAAGTGGAGAGTGTCAAAGTTTCAGTTTCAACTCGAATCCTTACTAGCTAAAGAGATTTTTAATGACGTTTTAGTAAGAATAATTAAAGGAAAAGAATTAACACTTAACTATTTCGAAATTAAAACTCGAGAAGCAAATATTCCTATTCATATACATCCAGTTGAACATTTGGTTGTTGTATTAGAAGGGAAAATCAAATTTTTATTTGAAGATCAAGAAATAATTCTTAAAGAGAAAGATTGTTTATTTGTTCCTGCAAAGAAAAGTCATACTGCTGAGGTTGTAAGTGGACCAGTAAAAGCTTTGGAATTATTTTCCATAACAGAAGATGAATATTATGAAAGATGACTGACAGCGTCCAATGTATTAACGGGGTAGGTTCGCAGGTCCTCTAACCAACCAATCTTTTTAGCTATAGGTCGTGTGAAGATTTTACCTAATTTTTTCCTATTTTTTGCTTGATGATACTTGAAATAAATTTCATCATTAAATATTCCTAGAATTTCAATTTTGCCAGTTCTGTGGGAAAGAATGTATTTGAATCTTTTACTATGTCCGTTACAAAGTTTTTTGGCATTCTCAACAATCTCTATTCCCCTCAAAAGGGGCAATTGAAAATTGTGTTTAACTCTTTTTACGGGTCTACAGTGAAAAATGTAGTACGGATTTACACCTATACTAACAAGTTTATCCAATAAATCAGCTAATATTAAAGAATTATCATTAACACCTTTTAACAAAACTGTTTGGTTATTTAAAACAACACCAGATTTTATCAGGTTATTTACAGCTTTAATAGAATCGGGTGTTATCTCTCGCGGATGATTAAATTGAGTTATAACATATATTCGTCTATCTGGATGTGAATATGCTGACATAATTTGTAATAATTCATCATCTTCAAATCTTGATGGAAATGTAACAGGAGCCCTACTCCCAAATCTTATGAATTTTATTTGAGATAATTCAGAAATAATTGAAAGAATTTTTTCTATAACTTCATTTTTGAGTACAAGGGGATCCCCCCCAGAAATTAAAACATTATTAATTTTTTTATTCTGTTTTATAAAATCTGCAGCATCTTCAAAACGCTTAATTATCTCTGTCGTTTGTAAACCTACTAATCTTTTTCTAAAACAATGTCTACAATACATTGCACATTTATTCGTAGCCAAAATCAAAGCTGTTTCTTCGTATTTGTATTGAAGCCCAGACATTTTGGTATTCTCAGCTTCACCACTTGTGTCATAAGAACCTTGAAGGTTTAATTCCTGTAAAGAAGGAATAGCCATCTTTCTTATTGGATCATCAGGATCATCCCAATCTATCAAAGATAAATAATAAGGAGTTACACGCATCGGATGACGTTGGATGATTTGCTTAATTATTTTTTCTTCATTTAGAGATAAATCAATGAAGTTTTTAAGCTGTTCAATTGTACATATACTATTTTCCATTCACTTTTTCCTCATTAATAATTGAATTTGATAATCGGTCAACAACCGAGTTTGCTTTATCTTCAGTTAGTCTATAAAAACTTCTACCTATATCAAAAACAAACAATAAAATCAAGCCTAAAGCAGTGTATGTTATTATTTGTTGTAAAATTGGTTCAAAATTTGACAATCCATTCAACAATGGAAATACTGCTGCAGCTATCAAAAGAATTGCTACTATGCACACCGTATCTTTAAATATTCTTTGTTTTGACCAATCTTCATTAATTCCAAAACGTCTCAAAAAAGAACCTATTAAACGATCAACAATAATTAAACCATTAAAAGACCCTTGTACTAAAAAAATTCCAGTAACAATCAACAGTCCCATCTGCAATAAAAATACAAACTCAGCAGTTATAGAATCTAGAACCACTAAAACAACAAAACGAATCAACCAAAAAAGTAACGCAAGTGCAAAATTAGAAAATACTTTAGGTGAACGTTTTATTATTTCTTCACGTAAAGTATTCATGTACTTTCAATTCCTGGGATACAAATCGCTGATAATGTCTGACTTTTTGCGAAAATCAAAGCAGTTACACGCAAACTGCAAGACAAAGCAATTTTATAACACAAAAATACTCATGGGAATTAATAAAGGTACACTGAATACTAAATTGATTGAAATAAGAACGTAAGTAATAAATTTCAAATTCAGATTTTATATTTAAACTCTAAAAAAATGCTAGAGGATAATAAAATGAAAACTGTAGGAGTTGTAGTTGGAATAATTTTTAATGGAAACAAATTCTTGGTTGAACGTCGAAGGTCTAATGAAAAAATAGACCCTGGAATTGTATGTTTACCTGCGGGACATATTAAACCAAATGAAAATAAAGAAGATGCACTAAAACGAGAGATGAAAGAAGAATTAGATATCGACATTAAAGAAATTAAGTTTGTGTGTAAAAATTTTTATGTTGCAAGTAATGGTGAGAGACAACATGCCTTTTGTTATTTAGTAACTGAATATGAAGGAAATCCTATTTGTAAAGATGCAGAAGACATTTTCTGGGAAAAAAATATTGATAAGTTAGATTTAGAAGTAGATAAAAAAACAATTTTGAAAATAAGAGAATTACTTAAAGTTTAGATGACCATTTTTTATTAATCAGGTCAATTCTATATTTTTAGGAATCCAAAAATGCTCTCTGAATTATCTAAAAAACTGATTCATAAAATTGATAATTTAGAGGCTGAAGCTGCAGTTGTCGTTCTTCTGAAAAGAAAAGATAAGAAGATTCATGTTTTGTTTGTTAATAGAGCAGAAAAATCTTCTGATCCTTGGTCCGGACAAACTGGACTTCCTGGAGGAAAACGTGATCATGAAGATAAAGATAATATGGAAACAGTCATAAGGGAAACTCTAGAAGAAACAAGTATTAATCTTCGTAAGGAATGTCAATTTCTTGGAGTAATGGAGCCTTTTAGGTCTACTCAGAAACCAGAAATGAGAATTCTTCCATTCTTTTTCATTCAAAATAAAGATCAACTTATTAAACTAAATGAAGAGCTGATTGGATTCTTCTGGGTTCCTTTGGAGGAACTTTTAAAACAAAAGGGAACGATCAAATACAATTCTATGGAATATCCATGTTACTTAATACAAAATAGGGTAATATGGGGATTAACTTACAGAATAATTAGCAAACTTCTTTTCATATTATCAATAATTGAAAAAGCTAAAAAATAGGTAAATCATTTTTTTAAATTCTTAGTTGTTGTTGATATTCTTCTTAAGCATTCTAATGCAGTTTCGTATGTGGGGTATCCTTTTAATCCGCATTCGGGTCCACTGTATTGAACTCTTTCTGGCCCAAACCGTCCAATTATTTCAAATAAACGTTTTTCCATTATTTTTGAAGTTTCTAAAAATTGTATTGGATCAATTTTTCCTTTTTGTATAAAACTCCAAGTATTCGCAATTTCTTGGTTTATCTCTGATTCAATAATCTTTTCTTTTGAACTTGACACAATTTTTTTCTTTATTAATAAATCAAAATCGTTTATCGCTAAACTAGCTTTAAGGAATTTGTCTTCTGATTCTAGAAGTTCACGTGTTTTTTTCATCTGAATCAAAGGATCATTAACATGCGAATCGATAATATCTAAATTTGAAATTTCCCAGAACAGTGGATTTGCAGTACTGTGTAAATGAATCATTGTTTTGATATTCTTTGATTTTGCCGTGTAAAAAATTGCTTCCCAAGATTTTCGAAGATTCTCTCTTCCGTCTGAGCCAAAATCGATTAAGGGATCATCCATCAGACCAAACAATGGTTCATCTATTGAAACTAAAACTGTTTTACCATATCTATTAAAAAAGAGACTTTTTTCCAGTATTTGGGATATAACCAATCCAAGTCTTTTGAAAATTTCTTCGTTTCTATAAGGAAAAAATGAAGCTAATGTGTATGGTCCCGTGATACAAACTCTAACTTCAAATGGTTTTCCGGCTTCTTCTTCAATTAATTTAGAATTTTTTTCTAAAACTGCAATTTCAGGTAAAGTATTATTAGGCTTTAAATTGAGAGCTGATGCTTCAATGTATCCTTCTCTGAGTTTTTCTAAACCATCCATCATATCAAGAATCATTTGACTCATGTCTCTAAATTGAGGGTAATTAGGTAAATCAAGCCCAACCCGAATTTTATCTAGAAAACTTTCAATAACAATTTTTTTAAAATAATCAGCAGAATTATCATTAGTTTGGTTGCCAAAATCTTTTGCCCCGTCAAGAAACTTAGAAACGTCACCATTAAATGGTAAACTACCAGAGTCACAAGAGCTTATCATTGTTATACTTCTCTGTATTCATTGTTAAACTAGTCAGTCTTAAAGTGTTCCCAACCACGAAATTCTATTGGGGTTGTTTTTTCATCTGACTTAAATAAAATTTGTTTGTTTTTTGTCACTACTCCAATTTTTATCAGAGAACCTCCAACAGCTTCTATAACGTCGACAGCTTTAATCCATAAATTTGGTTTGATAGTCACAAGAAGTTCGTACTCTTCTCCTCCGTATAATGCTAAGCTGATAGGATCTAAATGGTGAATATTCGCAAAAGTTTCTACCTCTGGAGCTATTGGTATAAAATCAATATTAAAACCAACATTGCTGGCTAAAGAAAGTTCGTGAAGACTCCAAGCTAATCCATCACTAACGTCTATTGATGCAGTTGTAGCTTGAGATTGAGATAATGCTATTCCTTCTTTAACCCTTGCTTTGGGCATAAGAACTGATTTAATGAGATGTTCTTTTATTTTTGGAGCTGAAAAATTATTCATAAGAATTTTCAAGCCAGCAGAAGTTTTACCAAATAAACCCGTTACAGCAACATAATCACCAGATTTTGCTCCACTTCTTTTAATAAAAAAACGTTTATCTCCAGTTCCAATTGCAACACAATTGATTATTAGGTCGGAAGCTTCGTTTGTATCACCTCCGATAATATAGGAATCATATTCACGAGCTCCCGAATTAAGCCCATTTCCAATCTGATTGATCTCTGCTCTTGTCAGATTTGGAGAGATTCCTATTGAAGCTAAGATAGCTAACGGTTGAATACCTTTTGCTGCCAAATCACTGATATTCATTATTACGGCTTTGCGGGCTGCTTGCCAAAGAGTCATATTTTTAGGAACATCAGTCTTTCCAACAAGCATATCAGTATTTATCACTATGACTTTTTCATCTCCTAAATCTATAGCCGCAGAATCATCACCAAAAGGTATGGGCATATTCGGCATTTTGTCCAGACAATTAATAATTAATTGTATAATTTTTCTTTCCCCAAGTTCCTTTGCTAAACTCAATTGCTAACATCTCAAATTCATTTTATCGTTTATATCTAGAAGATTGTTAGAAGAAGGTAAAAATAAATTAGTTTGGTTTAATTTTGAAAAAGTTTTTTATATCAAAAAAATAACGAGTTTGATCACAAATGTAACAAACCTTAAAAACATTGCTTTAATGTAAGGTTGATACAAATTAAGAGATATAATTAATAGGAGAAAGATAAAGGCATGAAAATAACTAAAGTGGTTTTTCTTATATTCTTATGTTTAGTAGGACTTTTTTCCATTAATATCCAAGGAGTTCAATCACAAGAACAACCTGAACTCATATATATCTTAAGTGATGGAAATGTTATTTCTTCAACAAATGCAACTGTATCAATTCAACGAGATGGAAATACTTACACTTTTACTGATGATATTATTGTTACTTCTTTGGTAGTTCTACGAAGCAACATCATTATTGATGGTGCCGGTTTTAATTTATATGGTCAAGGAGATGCAGGTATCGATTTATCATTCATGAGCGGTGTAACAGTAAAGAATGTGAATATTCTGGGTAGTTTTTATTATGGTATCTACCTAGCTGAATCTTCAGGGATAACTGTTATTGACAATAGCATAGTTGGCAATGGTGATGGTATTTTTCTATATAATTCTACGCAAAATACTATTTCTGGAAACAGTGTAACTGGTAATCAAATAGGTATTGAATTACGATCAGCACCCGATAATATATTTAGAGATAATATGCTGAATAATAGCTATAATTTTGGGATTTATGGAACAGATCTTTCCCATTTTATAAATGATATTGATTCTTCAAATATGGTTAACAATAAACGAGTCTATTACCTAGTCGAAGAGAATAATTTAGTAATTGGTCCAAGTACTTACCCCGATGCTGGATTTGTTGGTCTAGTAGGATGTAATAATATTACAGTTAGAGATCTAGAATTAAAACACAATGGACAAGCGATATTACTTGCTTACACATCAAGCTCTACAATTGGGCAAAATGTTCTCAGTGAGAACTTCAATGGTATCCTCTTTTTTAGATCCTCCGGAAATTTAGTCAGTAGCAATGAAATAATAGATAATTTCAGGGGAATTCAATTCGCTAATGCTTCAAACAGTAATAGTGTAAGTTCAAATAATATTTCTCGTAATACAAGTGGACTGTTTCTTTTTGAATCCTCACAGAATGCTATTTCTGGAAACAATATCACAGATAACGATACGGGTATAGGTTTCAGAGGGTCTTCAAGCAATAGAATATGGAGTAACTATTTCGTTGAAAACGAAGAACAGGTATATGATTATTTCCTAGGTAACTCGTCGATAACACCATCTCTTAACTTTTGGTCTATATCCTATCAAGTAGGAGGCAATTATTGGAGCGATTATACAGGTGTTGACGTGAAAAGTGGACCTAATCAAAACCAAACAGGAAGTGATAACATAGGAGATTCACCCTATGTTCTTTATGGAGCTAATAAAGATGATTTTCCACTTCTTCCTTATGGAAGCGCTCCAGGAATATTTATTGATTCTCCAGAAAATAAAACGTATTCAACTAATGATGTATCTTTAGAATTTTCTGTTAGTGAATCGACAACATGGGTCAAATATAGTTTAGATGGAAACGCTAACGTCACAATAACTGGAAATACAATACTTGCAGGACTTGATGAGGGAACACATAACATAATTGTATATGCTCAAGATTTAGATGGATTTACAGGTTTATCAGAAAGAGTTTATTTCACAATATCTGAAGGAGCAGAATCTGATTTCAATGGAATCCCGATAACATGGATTCTTGGAGCAATAGTAATAATAATCGGAGTGGCTCTTCTAATTTACA
>JARRMB010000002.1:0-31349 GCA_037386325.1 Candidatus Bathyarchaeota archaeon | reverse complement strand
TCTTGCTGGATTTGATAATTGTCCACCTTCAATTTTCCAAACGGGGGTAGCTACGACAGAAAATTCACTACTCTCTGGATTACTACTATGTGCACCTTGTACACCATAAATTAACAACCCTCGATCAATTTCACTGATAAGTTCTTCTGCTGTTTTGTTGCCTTCCTTGATCACAAAATTGCTTGCTTCAAGAACTGGTGTAGAAGCATATGAAATTCCTCCGGATCTTGAAGCATTCCCAGTACTCTTTACCCCAACTTTATTTGCCCAATAATTATCGTATAAGAAATTCTTTAGAAAACCTTTCTCTATAACTAACGTCTTCTTACAAGGAACTCCTTCACCATCAAATTTACCAGATAAAAGTCCACCATCAAGAAGACCATCATCATATATTGTCACAATATCCGAAGCAACTTGGTCGCCAATTTTCTCCTTAAAAGCGGATCGATCTCTTTGAACATAATCAGCTTTGACTGCATTAATCACTGTGTGGTACAATAAGGAACTAAACGCAGCTTGAGTAAAAATTACTGAATAAGATCCTGACTCCATTTTTATAGGATTAAGAGCAGAAACAGACAATCTTGCTGCTTCAAGACCAACCTCAATCGGATTTATATTATAAACTCTTTCTGCATTTAATTCATAACATGCTGGAGTTACATCCGATCCATCTCGAGCAATAGTTTCCATCCAACAACCAATAGCAGTTCCTAGGTCTGACTCTTCAACGCCATAAGAATTTGCAATAGCTGTTTTAAAGAATGATTTTGTTATTCCACCAGCAACCGCTAAAACTCGCTTGTTATATTCACAAGTTGCTTCTAACATTTCTTCTGCCGAATTAACTAACATATCAGAAGATAAAGATTGAATGGATTTGTCGTAGGTATTCTTTGGAATATTATAATTTTCTTTATTGGGTAATTTAAACCAATTTTTGTCTGGCTTACTCGCTTTTGCTGCTTTTATGGCTCTAATTGATGCATCTTTGATATTTTTTAAAGTTAAATTATTCGTATAAGAAAATCCAATAGCTTTTTTGTAAATCCCTCTTATTCCTATTCCCTGATCAAAATTTTTCGCGCTTCTAACAATCTGCCCTCGTTCAATATCTATTGAGGTATTATCACTGGTACTGATAAACGCTTCAGCTTCATCAGCACCGTTTTTAAGTGCAGAATTTACTGCTGCATTGGCAAACTCAACAAGTTCATCAGCCTTATAGTTGGCCACCAATTGTCACCTTCTCTACCTTAATATGCGGTCCTCCATCACAAACGAATGCGGTCTGTCCTTTACCACATCTTCCAGGCCATAACTCAAAGTCTTTGCCAACAGCGTCCACTTTATGCAAAGTCTCTAGAGTGTTTCCGCTAATTGAAGCGCTTCTAATGGGATTCCCTAAATCACCATTAATAATTTCGTATGCTTCTTGTATTCCGACCTGAAATGTTCCATCTAAGTTTGCCTGACCACCGCGAAAGCTTTTCAGATAATAACCGAAATCAATATTCTCTATCAGCTCTTCAAAACTTTTATCTCCAGGTGCAAGGTAGGTGTTTCGCATTCTTATAATCGGTTCAGAGCGAAAATCTTCGGCACGAGCATTACCAGTTGGCTCCATTTTCATTTTCGAGGCAGTTTCACGATTATGCATCAATCCTGTTAACTTTCCATCCTCAATCAAAATAGTTTTTTGTGCTTTGACTCCTTCATCATCATACATAAATGAACCAAAAGCTCCTTGTATAGTTCCATCATCATAAACTGTGACATCTTCTGATGCAATTTTATTTCCTAATTTATCAAAAAGAATAGATCCAGATAAAGTGAGATCTGCTTCCGCTAAGTGACCCATAGCTTCATGAATAAAGACACCAACAACATTTGGACCTATAACAACAGGAAATAATCCTCCTTTTGGAGTTTTAGCATTCAACTGTTCAACAACCCTTTTTGCTACAGTCATTCCCAACTCTTCTGGAGTTTCTCTATCAAAAATCTCATACCCTGAAGTTGAACCAACTTCTTCTCGCGCAGAAGCAAAGATATTACCCATTTTTGCTGAGATTAAAATTCGAGACCAAACGTGAAGTTTATCTTGCTCTAGATAAGTCCCATCACTATTGACAAAATAATTTTTTCCTGTAATGTCTACATAGTTAACAGTACAGCTTTTTATTCGATTATCATGATTAAGAGCTGTTTTATCTATTCTTAAAACGTTGTCAATCTTCTCTTCGATAGACACATCCCATGGATTTCTCTTTGGTTGAGCAGTTATAATTTTTTGTACTGTTTTCACGTCAGCAAGTCTAATAGGGGATTTTACTTTAAGGCTAGCTGCTTTTGCCAAATTCACTGCATCTTGGACCGCATTAGTTAATAAATTAGGTTCTATATTTCCAAGAGATACAAAACCCCATGCACCATTAAATAAAACCCTAACTCCAGCACCTTGCTCAATCCCTTCTTTTGCTCCTTCAACTGTTCCATCTTTAGTAGTTAAAAGAGTCTTGAAGAGCTGTTGAGCTCGAATCTCAACATATTCAGCACCCAAAGTCCTACCGTACTCAACACTTTTGATTAGAGAATCCTTCAAAAATAACTTCACCGCATGTTATAGGAAAATAAAATTGGATTCAATCTTAAAACTTTATGTAATCACATAAAGTCAGCCATACTCTTTTGTTTAGGTTTAAGTTCCCTGGTAACATCTTTTTTACTTTCATCAAAGATTACCAGCTGACCATAAACACCATCATATCCTGGTTTAACATATGATTTTTCTTCCCTAACTCGGACAATAGCTTCTGCAATTTGTTCATCAACAACTCTGCAAATTTCTTCTTTAGTTATATCAATAAGTATTGTAAATTCGTTCCCAAATTTCTGTATTAGTAGATTGTATATACTCCAAACTTTTTTGACCCCAGGATAACTTACTCCTAAAACTGCAGTTATAATCTCTGAAAGAGGTAGAAGTCGCTTGAAACCTATGGGTTTTTCTGGAACGTATTCTTGAGGACGGTCAGCTAATTCTTCTATTCTTTGTTCAACACCTTTAGTCAATTTTTTGCCGCAAACTGGACAATAATTACCATATTTTATAGCTTCTTTTGGTGGAAGTGAAACGCTACAATTTCTATGTCCTGTCCAATGATATTTACCATACGCAGGATTAGTTTCTATTGTATATTTGAAACGCTTTTCATCTTTTTTGCGAATTGTATCAACTACATCCCTATATGACATTTGATCAAGTTCCAAGACATTTGCCTCTCGTCCAATTCTCCATGGCCAAGGACTGTGACAATCACTGTTTGAGATTAACGTAAATCGATCTAATGAGCTGAGTCTCCAGTTCATAGGTGGATCTGATGATAACCCAGTTTCTAGAGCATGTATATATTTGGTCATATCTTCATAGCAATCTTCAATGGTATCAAAACCGCTAAATGCACCAAAAAGGCTAAACCACGGAGTCCAAACATGAGCAGGAATAACTTCATTTTGATCTGAAATCTGCATAATTTCTTCTACAAGCTGTGAAGAAGACATATTCAGAAATGGCCTGCCATCTATTTCCAGATTACCAAAATGGGTCAATCGACTATTTATTTGACTAGCAGTTTCTAAGTTCGGTGTAAATATAACATGATGTATCTTTTTAGATTTCTCACCTACATTATAAATTGTTGACACTTCAGCAGTTAACATAAACATAATAGGTATTCCGTTTTGTAATACCTGACAATAAAGGTTGGATCCAGCAACTTCAGCTAGTTCATTGGACAATTCTTTGAACCATTTGGGGTGAGTGAAGTCACCGGTTCCAACTAAATTCAAACCTTTCATTCTTGCAAAACGGGATATCTCAGTTATTTTCATCTTCTGGCTGGTTGCACGACTAAATCTACTATGGATATGAAGATCGGCAATAACTCTCAAATTTTACACCAAATTAGCCGTTCCAATATTATACAATAACAATATCTAAAGAGATTGGTAAAACTAGATTGTCTAATAAACTACAAAAAAAGGGAGCCTTGATTTAAGGCTACTATTGTAGGTACTGTTGTTGTTTTTTTGCCGAAGAAGAAGGCTTCATTTTTTCTATCGTTTTCTCGAAGTCTTTCATTTTTATTTTTAGATTTTTAATAGTCTCTTTGGCTTTTTCTAATGTTTTGCTCTTTGTAATGTGTTTTTTGATGACCAACATTGAAGTTGTATTAGCCAAGGCAGCCAAATCAGCTCCAGTATATCCATCAGTTTTTTCTGCTAAAACACTGATTTTAACATCGTCAGCTAATGGTTTTTTATCCAAATGAATCTTTAGTATCTCTTTCCGAGCTTCTAAATCTGGAACAGGAACATTAAGAAGTCTATCAAATCTTCCTGGCCGAAGTAAAGCAGGATCTACAATATCAATTCGGTTTGTTGCTCCAATAACCACAACATCTTTTAATTCTTCCAAACCGTCCAATTCTGTTAATATTTGGCTGATCACCCTTTCTGTGACTTGTGAACCACCATATCCTGAACCTCGAACAGGAGTAATAGAGTCAAGCTCATCAAAGAATATTATAGTTGGCGACGCTTGTCTTGCTTTTCTAAAAACTTCTCGAACTGCTTTTTCTGATTCTCCAACCCACTTGCTCAATACTTCAGGACCTTTGATGCTGATAAAATTTGCTTCACTCTCATTAGCAACCGCTTTTGCCAGCAGAGTTTTTCCAGTACCAGGAGGACCATACAACAAAACACCTTTAGGAGGAGATGTATTCATATAAGCAAATATTTCAGGATACTTTAAAGGCCATTCAATTGCCTCTTGCAATTCTTCTTTTACTTCCGCCAATCCCCCAATGTCATTCCATTTTACATTTGGAACTTCAACCAACACTTCCCGCATAGCAGAGGGTTCAATCTCCTTGAGTGATTCCTGAAAATCATTCATTTCAACAATTATCTTATTCAATATCTCAACTGGAACACTATCTGCCTCGAAATCTATTTCGGGTAAAATCCTCCGTAGAGCATGAAGGGCAGCTTCTTTTGTAAGCGCTTCTAAGTCGGCACCAACAAAACCATGAGTTATATTAGCTAACTGTTTTAAATCCACATCATCAGCTAAAGGCATACCCCTACTGTGAATCTGTAACACTTGAAGTCTACCATCCTTATTAGGAACCCCAATCTCGATTTCTCGATCAAAGCGCCCAGGTCTACGTAAGGCTTGATCTAAAGCATTGGGTCGATTCGTTGCCCCAATGACCACAACTTTCCCACGAGATTGAAGACCATCCATAAGGGCTAACAATTGGGAAACGACTCTTTTTTCTACTTCTCCAGTAACTTCCTCTCTTTTTGGTGCAATTGAGTCCAACTCGTCGATAAAGATTATACTAGGAGCGTTCTCCTGAGCCTGTTCAAAAATCTCTCGTAAACGACCCTCACTTTCTCCATAAAACTTACTCATTATTTCTGGACCACTTATACTAGCAAAATTTGCATTTGTCTCACTGGCTACCGCCTTTGCTAGTAGAGTTTTTCCGGTTCCAGGTGGTCCATGAAGAAGTACACCCTTTGGGGCCTCTACACCTAGTCTTTCGAAAAGCTCTGGATATCTAAGAGGCAATTCAATCATTTCCCGAACTTTGCGAATTTCATCATTTAATCCTCCAATATCCTCATAAGTTACCCTAGGAACTTCCATAGCCGTAGCTTTAGCTGGTTTATCGCTCAAAACAATCTGAGTAGATTGAACAACCATAACCGCAGCTACAGGTGGTTGAACACCAGTAACAATTAAGTTTATTCTACGACCCATGATCCCTAAGGGAATAATATCTCCTCTTGAAATTACACGATTTTCTAGAATCTGCTTAAGATATTCCTCACCGCCAGTAATCCGTAATGGTTCTGTAGGTGCAATAGTGACCTTGTTAGCTTTCTTAGCTTCTACTTTTTTCACATCAACTTTTTCATCTATACCAGAACCTGCATTATTTCTAGTATATCCATCTATTCTGATTATTCCTTTGCCAGAATCTTCCTGATATCCTGGCCAATATATTGCAACAGTTTTTTTCTTACCATGGATTTCAACGACATCCCCAGCAGAAAGACCGATTTCAGAACTAACCTTTGGGTCAATTCTAGCTATTCCACGACCCACATCACGCGATTGGGCCTCAGCTACACGAAGAGAAACTTGCGACATAAAATATCACCTCATTTTTTTATTATAATCTTACAAGTCTATATTTTCGTTGTCTATCATTACATATAAATATTACCAATTTCCCATATTTGTAACCCGGTTAATAAAAAATATCAAGAATCTTGCCATTATGAACCGTTTTTGACCATTTATGCTTCTTTTTACGCGTAATCTTGCAAAATGAAAGATTAAACAAGACCTTTGTGCAAATTAACACATTTACGATGAACGTTAACAATAGCAAAGGAATAAGCCAACATATTCTAGTTCGTTCATCCAAATATGCTCAACAATGGCTCTGTTTGAACAAAAAATAATATCACACCAAGAATCCAAGCCAAAGCAACCAATATCGGTACAAAATAGATATTAAGAAGTAACAAACCATCAATTTTCTCGCGTAGACTAAGATTTTTACTCCTAATTAAAGGAAATAGATGTTTGAACGCACATTGCATATGACCTTTCGCCCATCGAGATCGTTGTACCCAATAAGAACGCCAATTTTCAACAGCTTCTTCGTAACATTCAGCTTCATTAACATATTTGATCTTGAATCCTGCTAGATATACCTTGAATGTCAGATCTGTATCTTCAGCAAGAATATCTGGGTCCCAACCACCCAATGATTCAAGTAAGGTTTTTCTCAATCCCCCTACAGTACCTCCAAATTGAGGAATAAGACCTAATAGATTTCTAGCAAATTGATCTACTCTATAACCTCCTATTCTTTCCAAAGCAATTAACCTAGTAACAAGACTACTTGGTTCATTTAGAACGGTTACTCTTCCCTGAACTGCTCCAACTTTGGGATCTCGGAAATAGGCGGTCAATTTTTCCACAATATCTAGTTGAGGCCAATAATCAGCGTCAAAACAATAAATTATTTCTCCATTTACATATTTTAAACAACTATTCAGTGCTTCCGGTTTTCCTTTTCCACCCTCATTTTTGTTTCTTTTAAGGACTATAATAAAAGGATAGTTTTTGGAAAATTCAGTTGCTATTTCATATGTTCTATCTGTAGAAGCATCATCTATTACAATCACTTCAAGTTTATTTTTTGGATAGGTTAATTCGGTCATTCTTTGGAGAATTCTTCGGATTACATGTTCTTCATTATGAGAAGGGATGATAATAGAAATATATGGCTCATAATTTGTTTCCTCGGTATGTATTCTAACAGGTTTGTGGGTATGGAATAAAACAAAAATTGTAAAGAGATAATGTCGTACTACATAAGTCATAATAAGTGCTACTAGAATTAGTAATGACAAATTTAGGAACAATATCAATCTTTTATTCTCCTTTGAACTTTCAGTTTTTTAGATGAAAATATAGAGAGACTAAATGACCAAAACACTACTAGCCACATAAAATCAATGAGAGGTTTAACTAGAAGAACCAATATTCTAAAAAATTTTAAATCAGTAAAGAAAAATGTTTGTTCAAAAAATATCTGTAAAATATACCATAAAATTCCTACAAAATTTCCTGATATTAGGAGAATAAATTTTTGGAAAAGTGAACCATCCAAAGGAAACAGTAGAAACACAAAAAGTAGATTATACGTTACTAAAGCTACCATAGTTGGATTATCAAGTCGACCTATCCATAAGAACTGAAGGATTAATGCAAAAATCATTAAAACTAAACCAATAAAAAGGTGAAAAAAATTGGGTTTCAATTTTAGATACCCAACTCTTTCAACTGTTTTTTCCATAAGAAGCCCAATGAAGAATTCAACAATTTGGTTTAAATGTTTTGTTGAACAGAAACGATTTTTTCGTTAAATCTAATTAAAAAAAGATATTTTAGCACTAAAATATATTGAAATTTCATTTTTAGTTATAATTTGTAACCAATCTTTCTGAGAAACGATTTTCTTTCTTGCACATCCTTTTCAGTTTCAATACCTTGAGTTTTTAACCCATCTATTACTCCTAATATTCCTCGGCCTTGATCGGTTTCAACAATTATCACATCTAATGGATTAGATGTTGCAGCATGTATTGTACAAACTTCAGGCACTTGTTTGATTTTATCTAGAACATTGATTGGAAAAGCATCCATCAAAAAGATAATAAAACTATGGCCACATTTTAGCTTCAAAGCTTGAATCGAAGCATGATGCTTCAACTTTTCATTATTTCCTTCAGATCTGACCAAGCAAGGCCCAGAAGCTTCACAAAATCCAATTCCAAATTGAATTTGTGGAACAGCATTAATTAAAGCTTCATAGAGATCTTCAATTGATTTAAGGAAATGTGAGGTACCTAAAATTACATTACAATTTTCAAGCATGTCTATTTTAATAATCTTAAGATCCATCAAACATTCCTCAGTAATATTCTAGCCCCTAGAATTTAATAGATTTTGCAATGTAAGATGGTCAAATATATTTTAATTTAAATATTCTATTCCCATTCTATTGTTGCTGGAGGCTTGTGAGTTACATCGTATACAACGCGAGTTACCTGTGGCAATTCATTGGTTATCCTAGTTGAAATCGTTTCAAGAATATCATATGAAATTCTAGCAAAACCGGCAGTCATAGCTTCTTTACTTTCTACAATTCTAATGGCAATTGTATAACCATATGCTCTAGAATCACCTTTCACCCCTGTACTTTTAGTTGCTGTTAACACAGCAAAGTATTGCCAAAGACGATCAACAAGATCTGTTTTTTCAACCTCATCTGTAACAATCTTGTCTGCTTTTTTCAATAATTCAGCTTTTTCTTTTGTTAATTCTCCAATTATTCTAACCGCCAAACCTGGACCTGGAAATGGTTGCCTTTTAATAAGTTCGCCAGGTAATCCCAAAATCTTTGCCACTTCTCTAACTTCATCTTTGTAGAGATCTCGTAAAGGTTCGATTATCGCTTTAAATTCTATTTTTTCAGGTAATCCTCCCACATTATGGTGAGTTTTTATAGTGTCTGAATGCTTCCTAAAACCAGATTCAATTCGATCAGGATAAATTGTTCCTTGAATAAGATAATCGGCTGAAATCTTCTTAGCAGCTTCCTCAAATACTCGAATGAATTCTTCTCCTATTATTTTTCGTTTTTCTTCAGGATCAATAACTCCGTTGAGTCGTCTCATAAATCGATCATGAGCACGAATCAAAACAATATTAACTCCCAGTTTTCTGAATGTATCTCCAACATATTCTGTTTCGTTAAAACGCATGAAACCATGATCAACATAAATTGCTAAAAGTCGTTCTTTAAGAGCTTTTGCTGCTATGAAAGTAGCAACACTTGAGTCTATCCCACCACTTAAACCTATTATTGCTGTACCTTCTCCAACAATTTCCTTTATTTCCTTAATTGCCTTATCAATAACTGATTTTGGTTTCCAATTTGGTTTACAATTGCAAACATCAAAAATGAAGTTATGAAGCATTTTCATTCCGTTTTCTGTATGAACAACTTCAGGATGCCACTGAAGACCGAATATTGGTTTTATTTTGTGATGATATGCAGCTATTGAACAGCTTTCTGTAAAGGCCAGCATCTCATAATTTTCAGGTAACTCATAAACTGAATCCCCGTGACTCATCCATACTTTTTCTTTTTGATTTAAGTTCTTAAGAACACCAATAGGCTTTTCAATGGTAACGTACGCAATTCCATATTCTTTCTTATTTCCTTGTTTCACTTTCCCATTTGAAAGATAAGCAATAATTTGGTGCCCATAACATAACCCAAGTATTGGAATTCCTAAATCCAAAATATTTTGATCTAACTTTGGTGCATCTTTCTCGTAAACACTCCAAGGACCCCCAGAAAGGATCAACCCCTTTACATTTAGGGTTTTATTTAGCTCTTTAATTTCTTGTGAGGTAATGTTACAGGGAACAATTTCAGAGTATACTCTATTTTCTCTCACTCTCCTTGCTATAAGATTGCAATATTGTCCACCAAAGTCTAACACTAAAATTGTGTCATATTTCATAGTTGCTCCTCACAGGAATTTTAAATAAAACGAGCAACTTTTAAAGGCTTCTTTATAAAATTGACAAAGAATTTAATATTTTTAGATTCGAATCATTTCTTCAATTGGAATAAAACAATGAGGAGCAAAAGTTACAATTTGTTCTCCTTCTTCAACCATAGCTGCACCTGGAACTATACCTCCAACCATACATATACCAAATCTGTCCATACCAACTGGTATTCCAAGAACTGACTCATTTGGTTCCCCTAAAATTAAAACTCCTCCCCAACCTTTTTTCTGTTGTTGCTCAAGAATTTTAACAGTTCTATCTCTTGCTTCAGAAGGTATTTCCCGAAGAGTAGCCAGTAACATTCCTGAACCAGTTTTTAAGACTCTAGAGATAGAGGTCATTTTCCTGTAAACAAACACTTCCAAAGGGGGTATAGTTGTTCCTTCATAGGAAATAATCTCAACAAATCTGATTGGTTTTCGATTTACTACTTGAACAAGACCTCCGTATTTGAAGAAAAGGGGGATCCCAGAATGGATTAAAATACTATCTAAGGTCAAGTTACAAACAGTAAATAATGCAAATTTATCTTTGGGCACAGATATGTCGCAGTATTCTTCTTTTTCATTTAACATCTTGATGTATGGTGCAGATAGAAGATTCATATTCTGAAGGTCTTTCATTGTTTCTATTGCTTTTTCTTGAAGGTTTTTGTCTAATATCGAGACATTTGCCACTACTGAACCCGAATCTTTTACAGGATCATACGTTGCTGAATAAGCCAATGACATAAATCTTGTAGTAGTAAAACCAAGTCTTTGAGTTGCAAGTGATCTGCTAAGTTCCTCAAGACCAAGTTGGGTTATTGTTCTTCCTCTTCGGTTATGTCCCAATAAGAAACCTTTAGCCTCTAAAAGTTGAAGATGATATCTTACAGTTCTTTCGCTCAGGAGAAAACCTCTTTTTCTTAATTCACGTTTTAATAAAGTTGATCCAACAGGAGAGGCAAATTCACTTAATATTCGTAATATTTCAATTTCTTTTCTCGCGCTTTCATTCTCAATTGATATTGACTTTTTCCCCCGATTAATTAAACAAGCTATCAATCAACTTTTTTACTTATCAGTCTTAGCTTTCATCTAAGTTTGTGATTTCAAATCAAAACATAATAGTTAGATTAAGAATTTAAGAAGTACCAGTTTTTTTACTTTTTTTGATCCATTAATCTTACGAAATTATAATTAAATATCTTAAATATTTAATTCATATATTGAATGTTTCATTAAATATTTTCCATTATTTGCCAAAAAACTATTCATAAAAATAAAAATATCTTTATTTAGAATAATTCTTTCATCACATAAAATCAAAATATGACATACGTCATATTTAAATATTCCTTTTACTATAAGGTATGTAACGAAAATTACGGGGGAAAAATAATGACAAATCAAATGGCAAAAATTGGATGCCCAGAATGCGGAAACGTAGACCTAATTCTTGATCCCGAAATGGGAGAGTACGTTTGCGGACGTTGTGGACTAGTCATAGAAGAGAATCTACCTAATCAAGAAGCTGAATGGAGAGCATTTACGCCTCAAGAAAGAGATTCAAAAGCAAGAGCAGGAACACCTACAAATTATTCACACTACGACAAAGGATTGTCTACAGTTATCAGAGTGGAAAAAGATGCTTTAGGTCGCCCCCTAAAACCGAAAGTTAAACAACAAATGTGGCGTCTTCGAAGATGGCAAACTAGATCGAAAGTTCATGCATCACAAAGCAGAAATTTGATGCTTGCTATGAGCGAACTTCAAAGGCTTTCCGACATTCTTCATATGCCCTCCTCAGTTCATGATATGGCCGCAATAGTTTATAGAAAAGCTTTGAACGAGGGCTTAGTCAGGGGAAGGAGTATTGGAGGAATGGTTGCAGGAGCTTTGTATGCTGCAGTTCGTTTCACAAAACTTCCTAGAACACTAAAAGAGATATCCGAAGCTAGTCAGAGAACCTCAAAGGAAATAGCCAGATCATATGGTGTAATCGTTAGAAATTTAGATATGCGAATGCCAATAGACGACCCATCTGATTATGTCACAAAGGTTGCTGAAAAAGCCAAGGTTAGTAGTGATGTCGAAGGATTAGCAATTCAGCTCATAAGAGCAGCTAAAAAGAATTATGCTACAACAGGTAAAGATCCCTCCGGTTTGGCAGCTGCTGCAATTTATCTTTCTGCAAGGATGCTAAAGGAAAAAACGACACAAGCTCGACTTGCAAAAGCTGCAAACGTAACTGAGGTTACTGTACGAAACAGAAAACGCGACCTTATGAAAAGCCTTAATCTTAAGAAAGTATAACCAAAATTCCTTATTTTTTTATCTTTTTCTGATTTTTCGATAGTAAAAATAATATAAGTTAAATTTATTTTTTTAAAGTAATTTTATTAATTGAACCGATTTTTTAGGTTAAAAAATTACAAAAAAGTCTTTAAATGCTATCTAACCTATGATACAACAGGAGCGAAAGACAACAGTGTTAACGTTAAAGAGGACTTGCGATCCAGAAATGGGTCAAGAACTCGATACGTTCAACTGTATGCTTAACAAACAACCAAAGAAAAAAGTGATTGAATCAAGGAGGCTAATCTGGATGGACGGAAGTGACAGCGATGATGAAGACCAACATAGCTGGTGCTCTGTCAGGAAGGAGATTGAAAACTAATTTTTTTCAGTCCATATTTTCTTTATCATTTGACACAATTGGATTACTGACTGGAACGTTACTTATTCTATATCTCGGTGTGCTTAAAATCGAGGAAGCTCCATGGGCTTTATTCCTTTTTCCAGGGATTCTAAGTGTAAGAGGCGCAGTAGGTGGCTTATTTAGTGGTCATTTAGGAACAGGACTACATTTAGGAACGGTAAAAGCAACAATTAGAAAAAACACACAAGAATTTCAAACAATTATTCGTGTAATTATTACTCTAGCTTTTATAAGTGGTCTAAGTGTGGGAACAGGAACTTGGTTATTTGGCTTGTTCCTGTGGAAGGCATCTTTAATTGATTTTATTTATTTGTTAATTGTGATCACTGCAACAATGGCTTTATCGGTAATTTTTGTTTCACCTTTAACCATATTATTTTCTATTTTTTCGTTTAGAAGAGGATTGGACCCAGACGTAATTGTATATCCCATTGCTTCGCCAGTATCTGATATTATAAATACAGGGTGTTATGTTCTGAGTTTGAGTCTTTTTTTCTTTTTTGGCTCAATAGGACGTTATCTTATTTTAACACTCGATCTTATTTTCATTTCTTTCGTAATTTATATTGTAATCAAAAATATTAAAGAAACAAAATTTATCGAAACTATCAAAGAATTTCTTTTGACCCTTATGTTTGTTACAATAATTGTTAACATTACTGGTTCTCTTTTAAACAGAATAAGCGGTACGGACATTTATTCCGTTTATCCCGCGATAATTGCAACAATTGGAGGAGTTGGATCAATAATAGGTTCAACCGCTACTACAAAACTTGCGTTAGGATTAATTAAACCATCATTTTCTTCCTTAAAAGAACACCTAAATGAGATATTTGGAGCATGGTTTGCTTCCATTTTGATGTTTATAATTTATGCGATTTTGTCCTCTTTTATAAATGAACCCAAAAAAATAGTGAAAATATTTTTGTTTACAAGCCAACTTTTGATGACTAATTTTTTTGCTGTATTGATTATGATTTTCATTGCTTATGCAATAGCAATTTATACTTTCAGAAGAGGTTGGAATCCGGATAACTTTGTGATACCGATTGAAAGCTCATTAGCCGATACAGTAACAACAGCGTCTATCCTTCTGGCACTCATGATTATTATTTAGAATCAACTCCTACTCTTCTTCAGTACTTAAGATATTTCTGCCTGAAGCCAAGGATTCGAAATCAGCTTCTCCTTCAGCATAGCCTGCAGCAATCAAAATATCACCGGCTTTGATCACTGTGGATGGTCGGGGGCGCAACCACCATTTACCTCTTCTTATTACCAGTACCCACATTCCTGTATCCTCTTGGATTTGAGCCGCTCTAATCTTTTTTCCAACAAAAGGAGAGTCTTCTGATACAGTTACTTTAGTAACAGTCTCTTCTGCTTCTTCTATTACAAGTTTTAGGATTGGGTGAGGTTCCAAACCTCTAAGAACTACATCAGCAATTTCCATAGCTGCATCTGCAATCTTCTCTGTGACCACTCCAAGCCTTATCAGACCAAGGAAATCTTTTGATTCTTTGGGTGAATAACCACTTGATAAAACTAAAAGTTCAAATTCTGTATGTAGATCATCCATATGATTTTCTAATGCTTCAACTTCTTCAGCTAATGAACGACTATTTAGAAAAAGGGAAGAATACGCAAGGTCGATCATGAGTTCAGATGTATCTTTTAAAACGACCAGTCTATCAACAATTTCCTTGAAATGCTTTTCTGTTATAGCCAAGTTTATTCTTTCCTAGTTTTCCATCTTTTTTTGTTTACCAGATGCTAAATCTTTTAATTCTTCAATGCCATGAGGCGCTCCTCTTGCTATTAAGACATCATCATCCATTATTTTTTCTTCATCATCCGGGTCTATAAGCCATTCCCGATTTCGACGAATGGCTATTACATCAACTCCTATGGTAGCAGCTAATTCAAGGATTCCAAGTTTTTTATTTACAAGAATTGAATTTGATTTAACTATTGCTCGAGCTAATCTTTCCTCCACTTGTTCAAATGCTTTTCTCACAATGGGATGAATTCCGATATTTTTCAGAACGATTGCTGCGATATCAGCAGCTGCGTCTGATATTTTATTAGTAGCTGCTGCTACAGTTGTAACTGCTGTTAGATGCTCAGCATCTTCTGCATCTCTGGCTGCAAGCATAGTATTCATATCTATGATATAATCAAGATAGTCAACACGTTTTTCAAGTTCCATTACTTCTTCTGCTAATTCATGGCTATTGAAAAGGGCTGACGAATAGGCTAAATCGATCATAATTTCAGATACATCTTTCATTTCAGTTAAAGCTTCGCGAACAGAAATGGGTTTATACTCAATTTTATCTGAATCTGGCAAGCAGGGAAAACTTCCTTGAATAGTTAATTCATATAATTTATTGTTATTATTAATTTAGGGTTCACAATATATTCTAAAAATGAATCTTTTAATTCTATCGTAAAAATCCATCAAGTTTAAGGAATTAATGCAAGTAACAATCCTGTTGCTATGGGCATAGTGAGATTATCATTTAGAGGCAATGGAAGTGCTTCAATAATCATTCCAAATGTAGCTGCGATTAAAGCCCTCAGTGGATCAATAAATAATAAAGCTCCCAAAAATGCAAACAAAAAACCAAAGATTGACCCTTCTAGATTTTTTCCTTTATTAAAAGGAATTCGGTGCCTTCCAAATTTCATTCCGAATATATGAGCAAATCCATCACCTAATGTTAAAATCGTTATTGTAACATAACGAATTGGTGCAGGAAATATTAAAAGGGAAATAGCTATTCCCAAAGCAAAGTTGATTGGGGCTGTTGCAAATTCGTAAAATTCAGTTTTATTCACAGCATTTAATGTTATTGACGAAAAAATAGGGAGATTTTTTCCCCGTACTCTAGCAACTTCTGATATAGTATAGATCAACGTTACTAGAAGTATTAGAAAAGATATTAGATTATTTCCGATAAGATACATACTAATAAATGATATAAAAAAACTGCTTATGTGAATTATTTCGCGAACTCCGCTTCTCTTTGAAATCTTTTGTTGAGAAGATTGGAGATGTTCACCAGTTATTGGAAGCAATATTTCTGTTAATGCACCTTTAGTAACAAAATCAGATTTTATAGTTAAAACAAAATCAGGATTATATCCTATTTTCAAACCACATAATCGGAACATTGAAAGATTATTTCGATCATCAGCAACAACTACACATTCTTTTCTAGACAAATTTTCTTTTTCAAGAATCTTCTTTAAAACAATAGCTTTACCTCCAGATTTCAGAACCTCACCACCTATGATACCCGTTAAATGTCCATTAACAGTCTCAGTTTCTAGACCGTAAGCATACTTTGATCCTAATTTTTGTGCTAAGTCTTTTACTGCAGATGAAGGAAGTCCTGAACTTATTAGAGCAGTAGTATACCCCTTTTCTTTCAGTGTTTTGAATACATCTTCAACACCCGGAATTAATGGTATTTGTTTGTATAATCTGTCTGCTTCTTTTTCGCTAAGACCTTTGAACATTAAGAATATTTTTTTCATAGCAGATTCAAGGTTCAATAGTCCAGTTTCATAAAGTGCTCCGAATAGAATTATTTTTATAAATCCTATAAATCCAACTTTCCTTGAAATTTCAAAAATTAGATATCGATTTTTTGGGATAATAATCCCTTCAATATCAAATACAATCAACTTTTTATTTTGATACATCAAATTTTTGATTGGAGCCATTGAATTTTTCCTTCATTCTTATTTGTTGGGATTATGTCGAATAAACTTATGGAAGAATTTTTTTGTTATAATTGAAGAACATAAAGATTAACCGACCGATTATTTTGAATATGTTATTCATTGTCATTTGAATCTGATTGAATGAAAAATGGCGCCCTGGCCGGGATTTGAACCCGGGTCGGACGGGCGACAGCCGTCTATACTAGACCGGACTATACTACCAGGGCAACCTATTTCCCTAAAAAGAAGAGCACTTGTACTTAAATTTTTCATTCTAAATAGATGAAATTAAAGATAAACAGGAATCATGGATTATTTGTTTATTCCATTTTATTAAGACGAGTCACCCAAAAAATAAATTTGATGTTGATAACTTAGCTATTGATCAGTTTTAGAATCTCTTTTGCATTCGGTTCAACTGTTATTGGCATATTAGCAAATCTATTATTTTGGTTAAAATGGTAATCCACTATTGCAGTTATATCCTTGAGGATATGACCTGTAGCAATTCCAACCACAATGTCATCTTTTTTAATAATATTTTGACATATCAGCTTTTTTGCTCCAGCAACTGTTGCAGCCGAAGCAGGTTCACATCCAAATCCATTCTTGCTAACTATAGCCATAGCATCCATTATTGATTCATCCGAAACATTTGTCACAACACCATCAGTGAAGTCTAAAGTTCTCAAAGCTTTCTTTAAATTTACAGGTTTAAGGATCTCTATTGCGCTAGCTTTTGTTTTTGCTTTGATACCTTTCTCATCTACCTCGTTATAATAATCATTGATTAGTTCATCATTAACAAATCCATTGTTCCATCTTAATTTTCGATCATTATATAAATCATCTAATGTGGGTGCTCCTTTAGCAACAACAACTGCCATTCTTGGCTTTTTTTGTATCCAACCATATTCATAAAGTTCCATGAATGCTTTACCAAAAGCCGAAGTGTTACCCAAATTTCCTCCTGGAAAAATAATCCAATCAGGAACATTCCAACGAAGATAGTCAAGAAGTCTAAACATCATTGTTTTTTGCCCTTCAAGACGAAAAGGATTTAATGAATTAACAACATAAATGCTACTTTCATTTGAAAGAGCTCTAACCATCTTCATTGCAACATCAAAATCACCCTTCACCTGCAAAACTTTAGCACCGTATGCAAGTGATTGAGCAAGTTTTCCTTTGGCAATTTTTCCTTCTCCAACAAGAATCACAGCCTCCATGTCTAATTCATTTGCTGCAAATGCTGCTGCTGAACTTGACGTGTTTCCCGTTGAAGCACAAACAACTTTCTTAGCTCCAACCATTCGTGCATGAGTAAAAGCTGAAGCCATACCATTGTCCTTAAAAGAACCCGTGGGATTATCTCCTTCAAATTGCAGCCAAAAATTTTCAGTTTTTGTACCAATATATTTAGCAACTTTAGTTAAGTTAAAGGGTTTAGTTCTTCCTTCAGCACCATCTAAAGACACTAACTTTTTACTTAATTCAAAAAAATTTTCAGGATCCACTTCAGCAAAATTCAGTAATTCACGATATCTCCAAACACCACTTTCATTGTAGATATTCTGTCTATGATTAAGACGTTCAGAAAATGTCTTTTGAAGACTTATTGGGAAAACTCCCTCATATTTTACATCTAAAAGTTCACCGCATACACAAGCAGTTCGACGTTCAGTTGATTTGAATTTTTTTCCGCAATTAGGAAGTATACATTGTAGCCAGCTTTTAGTTTGCATAGAAAATTAATCACTAAGCTTCTCTTTTATAGTTAACTTCCTCTACTTGGTTAAAAGACTCATGCTGAGAAGAATTAGAAAAACTCTTAAATATTATATGTTAAATGCGGCCTATTATGGATCAAAAGGTTGGTGCAATTATTCCAGCCCAAGGTGTTCCAATAGTTCTTACGGGTTCAGCTACAGATATGAGTGACTTTAATTTAAGTCCATTTAGAGCTTTTACTGGAGGTTTTCCAACCGCAATTGTCCCAAGATTTCTACTTAGGAAATATTTGTATCCGAGAATCCCTAAAAATGGAAATCATAGTGCAAAATTTGCACCTTATGGATTACGAAAAATTGAGGCAGCTTTAATTAAAGAATTTGGAGAAAAAAATGTTGTTGTTAGTCATCCTTACGATTTAAAAAATTTTGTTGGTCCAGAAACAAAAGTAATTGGAATATCTTCAATGGAACCAGCAGGAATTGGATTTGTAAGTCGAACATACACATCCCTTGTAGGGTTTGGGGGAGAACCTGTGGCTGCTGCTGAATTTCGAAATCTAATTACAAATCCGATAATTAGGAAATGGGATGTCAAAATAATTCTGGGGGGAGCCGGTGCTTGGCAAATTCATAAAGCTAAGTTACAAAATGAATATGGAATAGATTGTATAATAATGGGTGAGGGAGACAAAACTGCTTTAGAGATTTTTCATAAAGCATTAAACGGTGATAAGCTTCCCAGAGTTGTGGAATGCAGGTCTCCAAATTTAAAAGAAATTTTTCCAATTGTTAGTCCCTCAATTTTTGGTACTGTGGAGATTACCCGGGGTTGCGGACGTGGATGTAAATTTTGTTCACCTATGATGAGAGAACGTTATTCCTTGCCGATGGATCACATACTCAAAGAAGTCAGTATAAATGCTAAAAATGGTACGAGAATGATTATCCTTGCTGGTGAAGATATTTTCCTATATAAATGTAATAATGAATTCTTACCGAATCGTGAAGCTATTGTTGAATTAATTAAATCAATTGCTTCAGTTCCAGGTGTAGAATTTATTCAACCAGCTCATGCAGCTTTGGCCCCTATTGTTTTTGATCCAAAAATAATTGAAGAGATTGGACCAGTTCTCAGGGAGAAATCTTACTGGGTTACAAATGGGATAAGACATAGTTCAGTCGAAGTAGGTATCGAAACAGGAAGCATTCGTCTAATGAAGAAGTATATGCCAGGTAAAATGCTTCCATATAAACCCGAAAATTGGCATGACGTTGTTATTAAGTCGATTGAAATAATGAATAGAAACTATATTTGGCCATTGGCTACATTAATTATAGGTTTACCAGGAGAAACTGAAAAAGATACAAGATCAACGCTTGACCTTGTGCAAAAATTGGAACATAAAAAACTATGTTATGTTCCTTTGCTCTTTACTTCAGAGGAAGAATGCATGCTTAAAGAATCTAGACACATGAATCTTAAACAGCTAACCCCGATCCAATGGGAACTTCTTGCTACTTGTTGGAGACATAACATAGAACTTTTTGCTCAAGATTTGGCTCAATGGCCATCTAGAATTGTTGCAATGTTTTCTTACGCACTTTACTATAGATGGAAGCATGGAAAAAAGACATTATCACCACTCCTAAAACTTTCGGGAATAAATATGGGAAAAACGAAATTAATGAAAGATTTAAGTGGCGGGCCCGAGGGGAATTGAACCCCTGACCCTCGGATTTCTTTGCTATTCAGTTTAAAAGTCCGATGCTCTGCCTTGCTGAGCTACGGGCCCTCCTAGCTTTTTGGGATAAGGGAATAAATTAAGCCTTTCTGTCCTCCAATTTTAAACGAAGATAAGAAAGTTTTTAAAAACATTGGGAAAAAGGAAAATTTTGGAATTGATAGTTCGCGTTTTCAATTAATCAAGCTGTATCTTGACGAGTTTTTTCTAAATATTTTAGAGATAATGGTTTCACTGTTCGTTCTTCATTTGTGGTCATCAAGAAACTTTGTGTATCTCGCAGATTTTCGCCCCATTCTGATTTTAGGGAGTCAATGAAAGTTGAAAAATCAGAGTAGTTTCTGTGAAAAGAGATTAAGGAATAATCCATTCCTATCCCTTCACCTCCTGCGGCGAAGATAATGTTAGGATTATTCATAGCCCATTTCTTTGCTTCATCAGTAACCGTTGAAGCACCTTTTGATTTAATAAATGTAAGAGCCATTATTTCAAATCCAAGCTCTGTCCAATCAGGTATAACAGTATAATCTACTATTGCAGTTTTTTCAAGTCTTTGCCTCATTCGGGTTATTGTAGGTTGTGAAACCCCTATAATTTTAGCAATTTCCCTGTCGCTTCTCTTTGCATTTTTCATTAGCTCAAACAACAGCTTGAGCATTCTTTTTTTCATCATGGCTAAAGATTCATAATGCAGAGAAATATAAATATTATGCATTATTCAAGGGAAATATATGACTTAAATAGAAATAAAAACATTAAAGTTGTTATTATATACCCATTAATCAAATAATTATCAAAGTTACAGTTTTTTTAATAAATTACATTTGTGCTTATTTTACTATGTAATAAAAATTACATAGTAAATTTTTCTCCTCCGGTAAGAATACGTTCCAATGCAGAGCTAACATTAATAATTCCTTGATTCGTTTTACCTGATACGGGTATTAACTGAAAATCCAAACCTAAACGACAAATGGCTTGAATCATATCCTTACTAAGAAGTCTTCTTGTTCCACTCAGTTTTTCATCAATTACACTTTCAAGGATTTGAGGATCATTGGACCATTCAATAATTTGGTCAGCTTTTTTGGGAGGAAGAAGATCACATTTTGAAAGAACATGTAATTGTGGAAAAAAGAAGCGATTATAAACTGCAGCAGAAAGAAACATATTTGAAACATAGTTTAGAGGATTAAATGAAAAAACTGCATCAAATAAGTAGATTATTGCTTTCTGATCCTGTGTTAATTCGTTTGCAATATAGGGACCACTTGCTCTAAATGCAAATAGTTCCATTTGACCTGGCGTGTCAACAACTACAATATCAGATTGGAGGTCTTCGATTTCTCCCCCAATTCTTTGAGTTTCTTCTGCAATTAAATCATTTGCTAACACCAAAGCCCCGTTGGGTCCAAGATTGTAATTTTCCATGATTTGATTGATGTTTATTCGATTCCGAATATCAATGTCAGGTGCATAAGGTAAATTCATAACACCAGGATCCAAATTTACAGTTATAGTTTTTTGTTTTCCGACTTTAAGCCATTCAGTAAATGAAGCTGTAAATAGAGATTTACCAGCTCCCGCAGTTCCAATTACAAAAATAATAACCATTAAAACACCTTAAATGAAATTGAAATATATTTGTTTTTAAAGTTTATAATTAATTTTCGATTTTTGGTGCAACCGAGGACTCCATTATCCCTTCAGATTCTATGCTTTTTTCAAAAAAAGTAATTTCAGTCGACCTTTCTTTCATTACAAGAGTAATGGATTTATCAAAAATACTCTTCATCTCCGAAGGAACTCCTGGAAGAACAAATATTTTTGAGTTTTCAAATTTTATAAATACTCCTGGAGCTGTTCCGACTGGATTTGGAAGAGGCGTAGCTCCTTTTGGAAATTTGGCCATTTTTAAACGATGTGGAGTCAAATCAAATGGTTTTTTATCTTCTAGGGAGTAAGCGAGATACCTTTTTTTGACCATGTCCAAAGCTTCTTGATTAATTTTTAGTGATATTCCTAATCCAACAGCTATACCCTCTAATGTCATATCATCAAATGTAGGACCTAATCCTCCTGTTGTTAGTATAAACTCTGGTTTTCTTTTAATCGCTTCTGTTATGGCATCTGATATTTCGCTTATTTTATCGCCTACCACCGTGATTCGACTTATCGTTAAACCAATATGAGTAATTCTTTTGGCTAACCATTGGGCGTTTGTATTTAGGGTTTTGCCTATTAAAAGTTCATTTCCAACACAAATTATTTCCACAGTTTGATTCATTTTTAATTCGATCTACCGATAGTAACTATTCTTCACAGGAATAATAGTCTCATGGTTATTCAACAATAATTTTATGAAAAAGCCTGTTGTCTACTTTATTATTAGACGTAACATTTGTTGGGAATCTATTTCTTCTTCCCGAGCCACCATTTTAGGTAATCATTTCTGTGTTGTTGACGTTTCTCTTCCTCAGTCTCATATCGTGGTCTAAGTTTTTCTCGTAACTCGTAAAGTTCTTGAGGAGAGAGGGAAAGACCGCAGCTCTTGCAAATGTAACGTTTTGTTTGAGATACGTATTGTAATTCGCCGCCGCATTCAGGACAATATCGCATGATCTTCACGTTTCCTTTTTTGTTTCAACTTTACTATATAAAGATAGATGTTAAGTTACGTTAATTCTGTGATTTAAGATTCTATTTTGGAATAGAACCGATCTTCATTCATTAATTTAGTATAAGATTGTTTTTGTGATGAATCTTTTGTCAAAAAGTGGATTAATAATTTCTAATGAATTTTAGGCTTTTTTGAAGGGTTATCAGAATCTTCTTCTTCTCGAGCGTGAACTGAAGTCTGCTGTTAATGTACTCTAATTAATCCTAAATTAATAATAATATCAGCAGACAGATTCCTTTATTTAAGATCAACAAAAGAAAGAAAATCGCAGGTTTTTCCTTCTTAATGGGTCGAATTAAACTTTTTATTTTGGAGCATCTGAATGACAAAATTTTAGATATAACATTTTGTGAGAAAAAATTTCAGGAGTTATTTTGTGTATTTGTCCACAATTTTCACAAATTAAAAGAATTATTTCTGGTTCAATACGTTCAACTTTAAAATTAATATTTTCGCATATGCAACATTTAATATCATTACAAAAATTTTTTGTTCTTTCGCTTCTTCCAACCATTCCATTAGATTTAGAAATTTGTTTTGAAATTGTATTCACCCCAAAATCTTAAAGAGAGATATTCAATAAAAGTAATTATTAATAAAAAAACATATAAATATTTTCCATATATTGAACATTCATCCAATAATTTTGTAAATACTGAATATTTGTTCACATATTTTGATTTTAAAGGTTAACAAAGTGCTAATTTATAAAAAGTTTGATTTTTTTCAAAAGGTAGTTGAGGTTAAATTTAATCTTGAAAAAATTCTTGCTTTCTGTCCAACATTGAATGTTGCATCAATAATACGAGCGCATTTTTTGGAAAATCTTTTTAATATTATTGTATAGTACACTTGAAATTGTTTATCTTATTTTGGTGTACTACATTGAGCGGATTGTTCGGAACAAATGCATCACTTGGAGTAGATATTAACCTTATATTTCAAGTAATAATGATTCTAATTTTAGTTTTTAGCATAATTTTCAAAAGTAAAAAAGAATTCAAAATCCATGGTGGATTAATGGGATTAGCTCTTATTTTGCATATACTTTCCTTTCTAATTGTTATGTTACCTACATTCTCTGGAGGTTTTGAATTTTTCACAACAAATACTGCAAACACTGGGGTGCAAATAATTTGGATTCATGCCATCACTGGATTAACAGTGATAATAATTGGAATTTTTATTGTCGGAACATGGTTAATACATCCAAAAAATATTGCAACATGTTTTAGAAAGAAAAGGTATATGGATATTACTACAACCTTTTGGTTTATCTCGTTACTTTTTGGGATAATCACATACATGAGATTCTATGGATAGAAAATATTGAAATAGTCATTTCTTTCTTTTTCAAAGATTTCATAAAATACATCGGTTTTACATCTTAGTATCTACTTTAGCCGGACTGTACTTTATTGTTTGAAAGAATTGTTTTCACATACTGCCTCCCAGTGTTCATATTTTATTCACAAAAATTATTGTAAAATATCAATTTATAGAAGATGGTTAAGGAATAAATTTGATTTAATTCGATTTAAGAAATAGAATTTGATAATTAATGGTGCTCAGATAAATTCATATGCAGTTTCAGTTAAACTAGATCGTGTTAAAGAGGCATCATAATGAAAAAAACGTCTCAAATTTCAGGTTTTTACAAATTAACACCAGAAGAAAGAATAAAATTTGTTAAAGATTTTGCAAATTTGACAGATAAAGAAACAGATATTCTTCTATCAACTAGCGCACTTGAAATGGAATTAGCTGATCGGATGATAGAAAACGTTGTGGGGACTTTTCCGCTTCCTCTTGGAATTGCGATGAATTTTCTCATTAATGGAAAAGACTACATGATACCCATGGCTATTGAGGAACCTTCAGTTGTTGCTGCTGCGACATATGCTGCTAAAATGGCTTTAAAAACAGGTGGTTTCTTTACCAGTAGTACAGACCCAGTAATGATTGGTCAGATTCAAACAGTGGATATTAAAGATCCATACGCTGCAAAACTGAAGATTTTAGCGGTTAAAAAGGAAATACTGAAAAAAGCAAATGATCAGGATCCGATGTTGTTGTCAGTAGGGGGAGGAGCAAAAGATTTGCATGTTAAAGTTATTGATACAAAATCTGGACCAATGGTCATAACTGAACTTCAAGTTGACTGCAGGGATGCTATGGGTGCTAATGCGGTAAATACAATGGCTGAGGCAGTAGCTCCTATGATTGAAAGTATAACTAAGGGTAGAGTCTACCTTCGAATAATCTCAAATCTTGCTATTAATCGATTAGCAAGAGCATTTGTGGTTATCTCCAAAGATTCTGTGGGTGGAGAAGAGGTGGTTGATGGCATAATTGAAGCATATAATTTTGCTGTTGCTGATCCTTTCAGGGCAGCTACACACAACAAGGGGATTCTTAACGGTATTATAGGAGTTGTTATTGCGACTGGAAATGATCACCGTGCAATAGAAGCAGGAGCACATGCCTATGCAGTGAAAAATGGGCAATATAGTCCTCTCTCTCATTGGGAAAAGAATAATGATGGTGATCTCGTAGGTTCTATCGAGTTACCTATGGCCGTTGGATTAATCGGTGGAGCTACTAAGGTTCACCCTACCGCTAAGGTAATAATCAAGATTCTAGGAGTGAAAACAGCTAATGAACTTGGGGAAGTTATGGCAGCTGTTGGTCTTGCTCAAAATCTTGGTGCTTTACGTGCTTTAGCTCATGAAGGCATTCAAAGAGGTCATATGTCTCTTCATGCTAGGAATTTAGCTATAACTGCTGGAGCTTCAGGAAAACTAGTAGATATAATTGTTGAACGGATGGTTGAGGAAAAGAAAGTTCGAATGGATAGAGCAAAAGAATTGTTAGAGGAATATAAAAAGGGAGAAAAAAATTGATAATAATTCCGGGTCCAGCCTCCACTAGTTTAGGAAATAATATAGCTAAAATAATGAATGTTCAAACCGTTGAAGTTATTACTAAATCATTTCCTGATGGAGAATATGCTCTTCGGTTTGACAATGATATAATCGATAAAGATGTCGTTGTTGTTCAAACTACTGGACCACCTCAGGATACAAATGTTATGCAACTTTTGTTGATTTTAGATGCTGCCAGAGATTTGGGGGCTAAAACTGTGACAGCTGTTGTTCCATATTTTGCTTTTGCAAGACAAGACAAACGATTTTTACAATCAGAAGCTGTCAGTGCTATAACTTTGGTTAAACTTATTGAATCATGTGGAGTTGACAAATTCATAACAGTTAATATTCATTCAGAAGATATTTTGGCGAAGTTTAAGATTCCAACTATGAATCTTTCCGCGATGTGACCGTTATACAGGTGAGATTCAGATGAAAGAAAAGAGTTTGAATGTAAATGGAAAAGATGTAATTGTTTTTGATGATATTATAAGCACTGGTGGAACAATAGCAAGAGCAATAAAGATGCTAAAGAGTCAGAAAGCAAAAAGAGTATACGCAGCATGTGCTCATCCATTACTAATTGGTGAAGCAAAAACCAAGATTCTAACAAGTGGTGCTGAGGATATAATTGGTACAGATAGTCTATTTAGCTCTGTAAGTAGCATTTCTTTGGCTCCTTTGATTGCGAAGGCATTACTTAGATAGGTGCCTTTTACGTGGCAAAACTATTCTTTCTTATTTCAGGTGAACATCCAACTCTACCCATATCAGAAGTCAAAGCAATACTAGAAGCAGAAGATGTCAAATATAAAATCTTAGAAAAACTGACCCAAGTTCTACGTATTGAAACCAATCCTAATAGTGTAGAAGCAATAAGATTCAGATCTGCACTAACACGGGTTTGTTGTGTAGAAATATTCAATTGTAAAGCTAATTTGCAGGAAATTCTAGGTAATATTAATTCTGAAATGATGAATGAATTTATCGGCGAAGAAAGTTTTTTGGTAAGAATAAGAAGAGTAAAAGGAACAAATCCTGAACTTGATAGAGTCAATCTTGAAGGTGAAATAGGTGGACAAATACTTCAATCTATCAAAGAATCGAGAGTTGATTTGTCGAATCCGCAGAAAAAATTTTTCGGTGTTATAACTGAGAATCGATTTTTATTTGGATTAGTTATTGGTGAGATAATTCCTAAACAATTCTCTGAAAGGGGACCTAGAAGGAGACCTTTTTTTCATCCTACTGCGATGCCTGCTAAAATGTGTAGAACTATGGTGAATTTAGCTCAACCTAAAAAAGGTGACCTAATATTAGATCCCTTTTGTGGAACAGGTGGAATGCTTGTTGAAGCTGGCATAATAGGATGTCGAGTAGTCGGTTTTGATGCAAAGCCACATATGCTTCATGGTGGATTAAAAAATTTAAAGTATTTTGATATAAAACTTGAAGGACTAATAATAGCCGATGCCCGCTTTTCTCCAATAAAAAAAGTGAATTGTATCGCTACAGATCCACCTTACGGAAGATCAGCCAGCACATTAGGCAGTGCTACGAGGTTAATTGTCGAGGATTTTCTTTACTCTATTAGTGATACTCTCCCAAGAGGAAGAAAAATTTGCATGGCTTCCCCCAAAAAGATACATATTAGTGAAACAGCTGAACCTGCTGGATTTAGACATTTAGAGTCTCATTTTGTTTATGTTCATAAGAGTCTGACAAGAGAAATTGTTGTTTTCGAAAGAATGTAAAATTTAAACGCAAATAAAATTACTGAGTTAATTGGGTACTAGGGTAAAGATGACAGACATTCATGTAATTTTTTTGGGAACAGGCGGTAGTGTACCAACACCAACAAGGGGATTATCGGCAATTGCAATAAAAAGAAAAAATGAAATATTAATATTTGATTGTGGTGAAGGAACACAACGCCAGATGATACAGGCTGGGATAGGTTTTCAGAGAAAAACAAAAATTTTTGTCACTCACCTTCATGGAGATCATATTTTAGGTTTGCCTGGTCTTCTTCAGACAATGTCGCTTTTGGGAAGAAAAAATAAATTGGAAATTTATGGGCCAATTGGAATTAAAGATTTCATAAATTCGATAAATCAGACTGTACATTTTACACTTACATTTCCTGTTGTTATTAAAGAAATAATAGAAGGAGTAGTTTGTGAAGAAAAAGACTATACAATTGTAGCTGTTCAATCAGCTCATATTGACCCAAGTTTAGCTTATGCTTTTGTTGAGAAGCCTCGACCGGGAAGATTCAACGTGAGTAAAGCTAACGAATTAGGGGTTCCAGAGGGACCATTATGGTCAAAACTTCAGTCCGGAGAATCGGTTAAGCTTTCTGATGGAAGATTGATAGAACCTTCCAGTATTTTAGGGGCTTGTCGTCGTGGAAGAATAATTGCTTATACTGGAGATACCGGACCATCAGAAAAAATTGTTAGATTGGCTAAAAATGCTGATTTGTTGATTCATGAAGCAACCTTTGACGATGAAATGAAACAAAGAGCAATTGAAGATGGACATTCAACTCCCAGTATAGCAGCAGAAATAGCTAAACAAGCTGGTGTAAACCAACTTATTTTGACTCATATAAGTGCTAGATATAAAGATACAAATCGGCTTCTTGAGCAAGCAAAGAAAATATACAAAAATACTAAAGTGGCAAAAGATTTTATGCAGTTAGAACTTCCTTATCCTGAAAATTAAGCAAAAAGATTCCTCAGAAAGTGTATACTTTCTTTAATATGATCTGTTGACTCAATAATTAGCAAGTTATTGTAGTTTGTATCATTAATCAGTTTAGCAATCCGGTTCCAGTCAATATTTCCGTAACTGATTCCACGATGTTGGTCGCTATTACCATCATTGTCGCTTAAATGTATATGTGAAATATATTTATTGAAATGCAACAAGAAATCTGGAATTTGATTATTTAAGTTGGCATGGGCTATATCTAATACCATTCCGATATCTTCATTAAATTCTCTATAAAATCTTTGAAAGTCTTCCACACTTTTCATCAAAGAAGGGAAAGGTTCGGGAGTGTTTTCAATTGCGATATCCACACCTTCTCTTCGGGCAAACTTTGATAGGATGTGAACAGACGCTAAGTTCAGTTTCCAATCTTTTCCAGGATAAAAATGGCTAAGACCTGTTTTGGAACCGGGATGAAAAATCCATAATTTGCAATCAAGTTTTCCTGAATTAACAATTGATTTTTTTAGAAGATTTAACACTGCTCGACGCAAACCAGAGTTTGGAGTTGCTATGTTAATTCCAGCCCATGGTGCGTGAACCACAAACTCGATATTATAAGCATCTCCAATTTTTTTAAGTTTCTTAGCTCTTCTCAAATTAAGAACATGGAACCCTTCATCTGCAATTTCTATATGGTTTACATCCAGATCAGGCAGATCTTTTATAAGAGAATTAAATGGTTCACTAAGGCAGTAAAGTGTGGATAACCCAATTTTTGGTTTACTCATTTAAACCACATTAGTTTCTATGTAAAGATTTTTTACGTGTTTTTGGAGGTGGTCGTGGTGCAAGCCAGTCTATGAATTTTTTTGGATTATCGCAATATATTTGAACCTTTATAGGTCCTAATGGAGATTCTGAAGTTTGCTGGGAAAAGGATACATGTCCTGCAAAAGCCACTTGTTTATTTAGATAAAAAATTACTGATTCTTCTGTCATCTCATTTCGGAGTATTTTTCGGGCAGCAGCAAGAATCATTTCTCTATTCAGAAGATCATGAAATCGAATTAGCGTTTCATATCCCCGGTTTTCTGAAATATATACACATCCATCTGTCCCAGGTTTAATATTAAACTCCAAAGTTCCAAACATATTATTGACTGCTTGCTTGACTTTATCCAAATCTTCTGTAGGATTAACGAAAACTTCAATTCTAACCAATAAGCTATTCATACAGATAGCTCCTTTTTTAGAACTTCATGAATTTTTCTTTTCAGCTGAACTAATGAGCCTTCGTTTACTATCATATAATCTGCTGTTGCAATAACATCTCCCATTCCAACACTTAATTCTCTTTGGTCCCTTGAAACAAAAGTTTTCCAGTTTTTTGGATCATCACTACGTTTTCGTTGAGATAAGCGTTCATATCGCGTTTTTGGAGATGCATGAATAGCGATAGTGATGAAATGTGGAAAATGTTTCTTGAATTCTTTCACTTCAAAAAGACTTCGAATTCCATCAATTCCGATTATTTTTTCTGTTTTTTTCTTCAGTTTCGGGATGCATCTCTTAGCGATTGCAGCTGACCCTTCTGATTCTCTTAATCGGATCATTATTTTTCCTAGGTTTTCAGGAGTTGGGTCAAGATTTTTTCTTTTAGCTTCTTTCCTTATTTCATCGCCCATAACCACAACTGGATAACCTATCCGCTTCAGTATCCGCTGGAAGGCTCCCTTTCCTGAACCAGGCATACCTGCAGTGGCTATGATAACTTTATCCTCTATTGCATTTCCCTCTTTTTTGCTAATAATCATTAAAATATCATAGTTAAAATTTATAATAGTTTTTTGTTGGGAAAAATTGAATGAAGGAGTTCAAGGCTATTTGAATTAGAAATAGAAAAAATCATTCTAATATGAAATTGTTGTTTATCGATAGATTAAGTTATTAAATATAGTAAAATAAAGTGTATAATTGAGAATCTAAATATTTTACGAGATGGCTTTTTATGTCAGGAAAAATTAGAAGCTTTTTTGCTTTTGATATCGAAGATTACAAAATTGAAAGGCGCATATCAGAGATTCAGGGAATGCTTGCTAATACAGGTGCTGATCTGAAAATTGTTTCTACCCATAATATGCATTTAACAATTAGGTTCTTGGGGGATATTCCTATTTCAATGGTTGATGTACTTTCTGAAGAAATGAAAAATTTACAATTTTCTTCGTTTAAGTTAGAAATCAGAGGTGTAGGTGCATTTCCAAAGTTAAACTATCCTCGTGTTATTTGGGCTGGAATAAGAAAGGGTTCTAAATTATTAGAGGATATTTTCTCTCAATTAGAATATAGACTAACTGGATTAGGTTTCAAAAAAGATAACAAAGGTTTTAGTCCACACTTAACTATAGCTCGTGTGAGGACAGGCAAAAACAAAGCTAGATTAGCAGAGTTGATAATGGAACTTGAAGATTATGAATTTGGAATTGTTAATATTGATTGTCTCAGATTAAAGAAGAGTGATTTAACACCTCGAGGACCGATTTATACAAATTTAAGTGAGGTTTTTGGAAAACAAGATCTCTAAACAGGTGATTGATTTTGGCTTCTTTAGAAGAGATCTCCAATGAGGTTCTTAGTCGGATTAATCCTAACGAAAATGAACGTAAGAAAGTTAAGCTATTAGCTGAAAAGTTGACGAAAAATCTTAGAAAAATCATAAAGAATAAGGGGATACAGGCAAAGATTAGGGTTGAAGGTTCTGTAGCTAAAAACACATGGCTTAGAGATTGCCCAGAAATTGACTTATTCATTCAAGTTCCAATTACCTTACCTAAGGAAACTTTCGGAACAGTCATATTAGATATCGCA
>JARRMB010000001.1:35098-49295 GCA_037386325.1 Candidatus Bathyarchaeota archaeon | reverse complement strand
AACTTCCATAATTAATTGCCTCGTTGAATAGAAATTATGTGTAGAAAATAATAATATTATTAAGATTCAACGATATTTCTGGCATATATTAAACACTATCTTTACATATTTTGCTAGAATAAGAATGTCAATGAAAATATTATTTTTAATAATCAAATACTTCAGAATTAACAAAATTGTGCAATTAATCTCTATAGAATTACGATTTTAAATAATCGCGTAAAATGATTCCTGACTAAAAAAATATATAAAATAAATTTCGAAGTAAATAATCATCTTATAATTAGGCAGTTACTTTAACTTTAAATCTAATGATATTTAATTATTTGACATTAGAACGTTGTTGGTGCACTTAATGAAGATCAAAATTGATTATGTCAAATGCCAAGATTGTCGCTCCTATACTTGTGTTGATTGTTGTGCAATGGCAGTCTTCCATCTTCATGAGAATAAACCAGTAGTAATTGATTTGGATTCATGTACTGTATGTGGGATTTGTGAAGACTTATGTCCAATGAATGCAATTAAGATCGAAAAATAGATAAAATGAAACCATTCAACTTTATTATTAATTTTATTTTTTTGCAAAAATAACAAAAAGGAGTTCAACATTAGGAATCACAATCTGTAATTATAAAAATGATTAACCAGACGTCCAAACTGGTAATTTCATTTTTAACAGAAACTATAGAGGAAAATAACTGATGAAATTAGAAACCAAAATAAATTCAATTGAGGCAGAAATAAAAGATAATAAACTCGTAATACGCTCGAAAATACCTCTTAAAATATTGAGTTCAGCAGTTCTTAATGGTGGTTTATGTGAATCAAACTGCATTGTTAACGTTCAGGTTTCTGAAGATGCAGGTAGCGACTTAGATGATCATGTCCATAAAGAAGCTGAAGACTTTCTTGAAGATGAAGTAACAAAAATTGGATTCACAAAAGATGAAGTAGTAGCAATAATGACAGCTGCAAAAATGAAAAATGTTGAAGTTGTAAATCTTCAATTTGAAGATTTATCGTTAACTACTTTTGTCACTGCAGGAGCATATTTCGCTGCCACAGCTGGTGATGAGATAGCCTCAAAACAAACAGCATTCCCAACTAAGGATTGGGGAACCATCAATACTATCATAATAATTGATGCCAATCTACAAGAAAGTTGCATGGTCAATGCTGCGGTAACAGCAACGGAATCAAAAGCAGCTGCACTAAGAGAACTAGACGTTAGGAGCCGTTTTTCAGGAGAGGTAGCTACAGGAACTGTAACTGACAGTGTTGTTATAGCGTGTACAAAACAAGGTTCAGAAATAGAATATGCCGGAACAGGAACCATAATTGGGGAATTAATTGGAAAATCGGTTAAAAAAGCCTTGAAAAAGGCAATTTATAAACAAGAAAAACTTGCTTCAAATAGACCATTGACAAAACGACTCGAAGAACGTGGAGTAACTGTTGAAGGTATGACATTCTTATTCTCTCAAATCAGACCTTTGATTCGTGAAAATCCAGAGAAAAGGAAGCAGTTTACTAAAGAATTAGAGAAAGTATTAACTGACCAGAACATCGCAGCATTGGTTATTGCTGGATTAAGACTTGATGATGATGCTAGAAATAATTTGATTCCTGAAAAACCAACAAACAATTATGGTCGAAGTTTCAATCTTAGCAGAATTCTTCAAAAAGCAGTAATAGACTATATGTCTGAAGATAACAAAACTCCGAAGCTTGTTAGGCCTGATTATCTCAGTTCTATTGCTTCAGACAGGTTAGGCTGGTTTAGCAGAAGTGTACTCTCCGCTATAATGTATTCAGTATATTCTAAAATTATCGAGAATCAATCTTAATTAATGATTCATTAATATAGACTAACATCATTTTTACTTGCTCTAACAGATGTAGCAAGGCTTAAATATCAAACTTCAAGTAGTTCCTCGATCCTAAAGAGGAATTAGCTTTGAAGTTTGGAATGTTTATTTACGAACCTACACCAGTTGAAGGATTTGATCTTCAAGTATATCGTCTTAAATCAGAACGAGGAATAGTTGGAACTCCAAATCCCGAAATGACAACAAATATTGCCTGTTTTGGCGACAACAATATGGCGGCAAAACATCCTGATTGGGTTCAAATATCCAAAGACGGTCCAGCATTAAGGACAAATAAGAAATATAATTTACGTTGGGACATTGTTTGCAACCAAGAAAGACAAATGATCGACTATATGCTCGATTTAATCGAGGACACAGCAAATAAAACAAAAGGAATAACGGTTAGCAGCATGCATGTTGCAGACCATGGATTCTGTATATGTCCAAGATGCAAAGAAGCATTCGCAAAAAGTGGAATGGAATGGTTGGAATGGAGAGCCCAAACAGTAACAGAATTTATTAAGAATGCAAAAGAACGAGTGAAAAATAAACCATTCTATGTTGGATTACTACCCGATCCTGTTAACGCATATGAACGATTTGGAATGGATTTTGACGCATTAGCAGAATACGCAACGGCCTTTGTTGTTCCACACTGGTCTAAAACTTATGCAAGCCCCTGGTATTTTGAATCACTCTCTCGCGCATTCAAAAAATTATTGAAAAAACCAGTATTTCCAGGACTTTACATACGCGGACCAGGTGACGATCCGAGTGAACTTGAAAACCACACTCAGATACTGAAAACTGCATGCCGTATTGCAAGAACCGGAGTGGATGGACTCATTTTCTTGGCTGCAAATGCTCAGATTATGAAAGACTTCCAGAAAGCTTGTGTTGCTGACACAAAACTCCGTGAAGATCTGGAAGGATATGGCGGCAAACCTGTATTAGATCTTGTTGATAGATGGGAAAGTATTCTCAAATAAAATAAATAATGCGCATTTTTGCGCATAACTTTTTCTATATTTTGAATAGAATAAAACATAATTCTTTAATAAAAACCATAATTAGATCGGATTCTAATTAAAACATAAGAAATTAGATTGCTTGAACTTAAGAATTTTAAGATATAAATCAATTGGGGATTGAAGCAAAGCTTAAATAAGCTGTATAGAAGTATTCTGCATCTTTAAAACGAGGAATAATAATGGAATTCGGTAATTACCTTTTCGAAGCAAAGAAAGTTAAAGGATTCGACTTTGATGTATACCGACTGAAACCCGAAACAGGAAGACGTGGAACACCCCAAAAAGACATGTGGAACAATATAGCAGTTTTCGGGGACAACGTTTCTGGCCGTGCACACCCAGAATGGGTCTCTGAATCAAAGCTAGGTAGGGCAGTAAGAGGAAATAACCAATATAATCTACACTGGGATGTTCTATGTCCAACAGTTCCAGAATTCAGGGCAGAACAATTAGATTATATCGAGAAAACAGTAGAAGAAACTAACCAACCAATCTTCTTAAACAGCTGGCACTTTGCTGACCATGGACATTGTACTTGTGATCGATGCACAAAATTATGGAAAGAAAGTGGATTAGACTGGTTTGAATGGAGAAACCAAACCATCACTCAATTTATCAAAGATGTTAAAGAACGCGTAAAAACCAAACTAGTATTAGCAGTTCTACCAGATCCAGCAAATGCAGATCACCGATTTGGAATGGATTTTAAAGAATTATACAAAATATGTGACGCATTCAATATTGTTATGTTTTCGCAGAACTATGCGACTTCATGGTATTGGGAAATGATTGCAAGAGCTTTTCGAAGAATTTTCCCCGAAAAACCAGTATATTCAAATATTTATGTTTGTGGTCCAGGAGACGACCCCGCTCAATGTCCACCAGTAAAGCAGCTTATCAGAGTGTCTGTTCGTGTCATGAGAACAGGAATCGATGGTATAATATATCTAGCTGATCTTGCAGAAAACATGGTTAAGTTCCAAAAAGCAGTAACTCAAGAAGGAGAATACAGAGATTCATTAAGTGACTATGGCGGTCAATCAGCACTCGATCTTTTCAACAAATGGGATAAAATGTACTAGGTAAATCACCATCGTTTTTTCTATAAGGCTTCGGCCTTTTCTTTTTTTAATTCTATATTATTTGTTTTCCAATATTGATTTTTTAAAAATCGTTTATTGCAATTTGTATTTTCGAATTAATGCGATTACACTTAGAATAATTACTAGTAATCCTAGGGTAGGAAGTGCAGTTCCTAAAGTTAACCTTAATGAAGAGAAACTTAGAAAGAGACCTACTAAGGCTGTCAGAGCGAAACTTAATCCTATAGAAAAGACAATTCTTTCAATAATATCTAACGATATTTTACTTGGAAATAATGCTTCGGTCAAGCAATAACCAGGTAAAAAAGCTACAAGAATAAAAGAAAAAACATAACGCAAATATGACGCAGGAATTTCAGTTCCAGGAATGAACATTATCGAAATAAATGAAAGAAATGATATTCCTATTGTAAACCAAAACCAGTAATTATTACGAGTTAAAATATAACTAAAAAAATTGTATTTATTTTGGATTAAATCCTCAAAAGTAACAAATCCATTTTGATGAAGATTTTTTATGATATTTTCAATATCTTCAGTAGAAGCATTAACTTGCTGTTGAACTAATTGGACCAACTCATTGACGTTTCTCGGTTGTTCGTTTTCCAAGATTTCTAAAATTAGTTTATCCAGTGCCTTCATCCGTGTGTCAACTTCTCTAATACATTTAAAATATTCGGGCTTTATGCCCGAATATTTAGGTCGTTTATTTTTAACCGACTAACTTGAAAAGCGGATGCATACCTTCGACTGCGGGTCTTGTTCCAAGCTCTGCAGTAGCAGTTAATATATAGGTGTCAACAACTGCAACGGCTGGAAAAACGAATTCTGCAAATTCTATTGGACCAAACATGATCCAGTCACAACCTATCATCGGTAAAATTGCATTTTGAGCTGCATCTGTTGCTTTTTTGACATCTTTGGAAAAATTACCTTTTACCCACCCTAGGGTATCAGAAACGTTTCCTATCCCCGTTCCTACTGCACCACGATCTCCATACATTTCTTTGATAACATAAATTGATCGTAAACCAGCGCCTACACCTATACCCCATGAAGGCATAGCAGTGTCTATCAGAGCACCCTCTATTCCTGCTTGGTCACCCATTTCTAGGATGCCAGGAAGAACATCAAGTTTGCCTTGAACTGTGTCATCTGCAGGGTTATCACATAGGATTATTGATGCTTTTACACCACAATCTTTCAAGTTTTGGAGTTCTGCTTCTTTGACACCTCTATAAATCGAATTGTTAACAAGTCTTTTTGAAAGTCCAGCATCTGCTGCCCATTTTAGGGTTTCCATTCGAAGTTTTGGACTAATTGCATCAATTTGTATCGGGGCTTCAGTTACTTTAGCGATAAAATCAACGTAGTTTTGGAAAGCTTCTACCGAAGTTCCTACCACGTCCAGAATGAACGGATTAGTTGTCATATCAGAAAGTTCGTCCATCCGATTAATTAGTGTCTCTGCCTTTGCTTTATCAAAGATACCTTGCTTTTTGTCTTCTACGATCTTATGACCTATGTAAAAGATCGTTGCTGTAAGTGCTGTAGGAAGTTCACCAGGTTGACCACCAACCTTGATTCCACCAGCATTAATAATTTTTTGTTCCTTTTCAAATCTAAACATTTTAGGTCCCTTTTGATTTTTTTGCGGAGTTATGCGCCGCTGAATTTATTTTTCCATTGCTTTCTTTGCTAGGGCTACTGCCTCTTCCCGAGTTTCACCAAACAAAGCGCCTATTTCGTCCGCGTCACTTTTGTCAACTGCTGCGCCACCAATCATTATGGTAGTTTTTCCTTTCAGTCCAGCAGATTCAATTGCCGCCATCAACTGTGGAATATTGTTTTTTGCTGGTGCTGTGTTTATTGATACAGCTATGATATCGGCATTATTTGCTTTGGCCTGTGTAGCAAAATCGGATGCAGGTGCCTTTTTTCCTACATCAATGCATTTGAATCCTGCCTTTTTTAGGGATTTTCTCACCATTTCTTTAGGTGTTAGATGCATATCGGGATCAAGAGTTCCGATAACAACAGTTCCGATAGGGTTTTGTGGCTCAGCGGGTTCTTTTTCCATCATGGATTTTAACCAAGACATTAAATTTCCTTCCTTTTTTATCGAATAACTGGGGTTTTATGGATAACCCCGCGTATAAGCTTTTTGTCAAAATAATATCACCGATAGATATTTCAAAAAAATTGAAACAAGCTTAAAAGACTAATAATAGACATTAAATAAACTGAAAAAATCGATCTAAAAGGTGTTCTAGGTGCTTATCAAGGGGTTGAAAGGATTATTCGGTTTCTTGACAATTATACCAGTTGGAATGGAAGCCATAGATGCAATTTCTAAATATTTTTTCCTTTCTCCCTTAATCGGGTTGGTAATAGGATTAATTGCGGGGACAGTTGGTTTTATATCAAATATTTTTTTACCCCATTATATTTCGGGTTTCCTTGTTTTAATAGGTATTCAACTAATGACGGGATTTCATCATTTAGATGGACTTTTGGATTTTAGTGATGCTGCTATGGCTAGAGGTGAAACTAAACGAAGAATAGAAATTATGCATGACATGTATACTGGGGCAGCAGCTGTTGGCTCAGCAGTAATTGTTCTAACTCTCACAGGTTTAGCGTTTGGAGGTTTTTCTAGTTGGAATATTTTTAAAGCTGCAATTGTAGCAGAAGTTGTGGCAAAAGAAAGCATGGTTCTAACGGCGTATTTGGGAAAATTACCAAATTATAAGGGAATGGGATTTTTTGTTGTTGAATCCATGCAAAATAAGCATATTAAGGCTCTGAGTTCTTCGCTTATATGTGCGGTTATTGGTTTTCTTTTGTTGGGTATTTCATTTCTTTGGGTTCTTTCTGCTATGAGTATAGCGGTATTAATCTTGAAGTCTTATGCTAATTCCACTTTAGAGTGCATAACTGGAGATGTTATGGGAGCAACCAATGAAATAAATCGAATGATTGCGCTTATTGTGATTCTTGCAATCATTTGATTATAAAAACTTGGACTGCTAATTATTTATTTAGAAAAAAGAACCTAATGGATTGATAAAAATAGGATAACTGAAAACTTATATTATTTTATTCAGTTTTCGTTATTATTAGAAATACTCCAACAATTAAAACTATAAAACCAATAAATGTGAAGATTCCCGAAAAATGACTTATATCTCCCGAAGGGGGATTAAGGGAGGAATTTGCCACTATTGCACCAATAATAATGAGTATAAGACCGAATATTTTTTCGGACACAAACAAGCCCATAGGTAAATTTTCGCTCATTCTAGAACCTCAAGATTTAACTTTACAGTTTCAATACTTATTTTAATATAACTGTTATTGAGCATAATTTTCTTAATAAGGTTTGACTAATAAATTTCTAGCGATATTCTATCTTGAATTCATTTTGAACAAAATGTCATTAATATATGATAATAATTTAGATGGTTTAAACAACATTAAATTTTACTGGCTTTCCTTTTCGGTCGAGAATTATTATATCATCAATCGATTTATAGGGATAAGCGGTAATTAGCATAATCCTTCCGTAAAATTTATTCAAATCAGTAATAGATGGTCTTAATGCTCCTGAAGGATGTGAATGGGAAACTCCAATAATCGAGAAATCAAGTGGAAGTCTACTTAGAGGAAATGCGGAAAAACTATTTCCATGAGTTGCTAAAGGGGGAATCTGAACATCCGTGATCAAAATTTTCTCTTTGTTTACTTTTCCTTTTAATAGAAGAATTGATTCGTTAGGATGAAACATCTGAGCATAACTCAAAATGCTATTTACAACAGATTGTCGAATATCAATCTCTTTGTCCAAATTTACCGCTCCAAATTAATTATTAACATACAAGTTATTGTGAATATTTTTTAGCTTCTTGATAATCTTGAATAAATTTTTTTGCAAAACTATCAGCATATTTCTCAATACCACCCTGAGCATTTGCAACATTCCTAAGATGATGATAAAACTCATGAAGAATTACATGAGGATTTGACAGAATCTCCCTTTGAGAAACATGAATTACATGCTTATTTGCCACATAACATGCTGGGTTCTTAGAGAACCGTTTTGGCATCCCAATAGTTAGTTTAGGTTTAACAATTCCATAATGATTACTTAAAATTTTAAGAGCTTCATCAGGTTCATTGATTAAAATAAGATAAACGATTTTTGCTCTAAATATTACCTCGGGACTTAACATATTTTTATGAACCAATTCCTTACACTTTAAAACAAGTTATTCATTTTAGATCAAAATAAACTAAATTAATTGAAAAAATCAAATATATCAAGATATATTTTTTAAAAAATAAAAAAGAAAGCAGCTTCATATTCAAAAAATTTAATCAGCCATTTCTTCTAACTTTGCTGGTAAATATTCGTCCACTATGTAAGTCAAACCGTAACGACTAAAAGCCTCTTGTTCGGCCTTTTTCTTAATTTTAAGAAATGTCTTTATCTCACGCTTCCATAAATCACCTGTATATCTGGGATCTTTCTCCAATTCATGAAGCCTTTTAATATCTACATCAGTTAAAGGATCAGTAGGCAATTTATAATCGACGATATCAGTAGCATAGACTCCACCCCATTTAGCATCTGGTGTAGTTAAACCTCTAAGGTGAGCCGCATTTGCAGAACCTGAAATAATAACCATAGCAATGTGCATACCCCATGGATCTCCGTCAGTAAAAATATAAACGGGAAGATCCAACTCTCTATTTAAGCGGTTAAGGAAATGTCTGGTTGCCCTAGGTGCCTGACCGGCTGTCAAAACCAAAAGAGCATTAAACTTTTCATGAACTCGCTCCTCAATAAATCGTGTGAACAAACCACCTTTCTCGATCGCAATAACTTTATCACATCCAGCTTTTGCAAATTCGGAAGAAACAACAGAAGGCCCAATCATCACACCGTCTGGATGAGAAGTCATGTTCAATCTTTTTCCCTCATATCCAGGAACAGTATATTCAATTGTCAAATCACCAAAGAGCGCTGAACGCTCTTCAGGAAAAACATTGAAATCTTCTCTAGCAAATCCCGTAGCTGTCTCTAAATCAGTTAGAATATTGTTGGATTCAGGTTGATCCTTGAAAGTCATTTCATAAGCTTGAGCAGAATAGTACACATCCCTGAGGGTTGAAGTCTTTCTATTCTTAACAAGTTCACTAGCAAAATATCCTGCCCAAACCATTTGAGTAAATGGCTTTATGTGACGAATATTTCTAGCGGAGCGTTTAACACTCTTTTCTCCTAGAACATATTGCCGCACATCAGGACTATAGAAAATGTTTTCTGTTGAACGACTAGGCATCTCCACCCAAGGAAATCTACCTTCCTCCATTTGATCATATAATGTTCCCCCAAAATTCTTAAGATCCTTTAGAACATCTTCTTTCTTCTTTTTTGCAGAAATCTCAGTTTCCTTCGGAGTCATACTTTCTCACACTCTTTAACAGTAAATCAATATTTGGTGTATCAGATTTTCCAGCTAAATCAGTGGAAAACCGTGCTATTTTGGGCAAATATTTTGAGAAAACTGATAATCGTTTCTTTTCTTTTGCCACATGTTCCCTTTTTGCTAAAAATGTTTGCAAGCGACGAGCAACTTCTCGGATTCCATTTAGAATTTCGGCTTTAACCTCAGGTCTATCAGCAATAAATTCTTTACCTACTGTTTTGTAGGGAACCTTTGTGCTACAAAGATGTATAAGAATAGCCAAAGGCATACCAGAAGAAACTTTGTAACGTCTCCAATTTATACCTCTGATAACTCTTACAGAAACATCACTTGCCTCATCATATAACAAAGGAATTTTGTTGGCAAATCGATAAACTGTAATGTCATCTTTTTTTGGAATTTCTCCACCATAAGCTATAGCAGTCTCAACGATGAAAGGGTGACCGGCATAAGTGGAAGGTTTTCTCTGAGAAACTGCAATAAATTCTGGTTTCAATTCTTTGAGAATCCCTGTTTTCAATAAATCTTCACCTAATGGAGATAAACAGCTTGCATCTGGAGGAAGAAAACTATCAAACCGTTTCATCATTCGAACGAGTTTTACAATCTCATCGGGACGAAGTTTTTTCGGATTCTTTGTGCGCACTAAACCAGCAGATGTAAGCAAGCGAAGTATTATAGTTCTTTCAACATCTGGAAAAGCTTTCTCCAGTATCTCGAGTATCTTTTGAGATTTAGTTTTCTTTAATACATCTTTGATTGTTTCATCACTTGATTTACCAAAAAATGTCCTAAATTTTTTAGATTTTTTTATGGTTTCAATAAGCCGGTCAATATCTTCTGGTTTCAACTTCTGAGCATTTGCTGTCCTGACAAAACCTGCAAAATCCAAAAAACTTAGAGAGGTACCCTTTCCAACACGGTGAAAATGTTTTTGCATAAAATCCAGTAAATTGCGAGTATTTGTCACTCTTATTAAACGTTGAAGGGTTTCCACATCAACACCATAAGGATGGGCCAAAGTTTCTGTAGGTGGAGCCGGCATCTTTGTTGTGGCTCGAGTAAACATATATAATCTACCTTTGGGATCCACAAATCTTATGTCTGCATATGGTGTCACTAAAGCAGTCTGTTTTAAGTATTCGAGAATCTTGGACATTGCTCTATAATAATCACCCTCTAAAGAATATTCAACAATGGTTCCACGCCATTTTTCGCTATTTCTACGCGTCTTGCGATCCAATATTAGAGGCCGATTCCTCTGGATGTCAATCATCATTTTATATTCATAAACTTTAGAACCTCCAGTACTGGATCTAATAAGAACGGGTTTGTGTGTAGTAATCTGACCATAGAGAATAGCCATTGTTCCCCCTAAACCGAAGGTTCCACGAGCTTGTTTAAGCTTATAGTTTGAACCAAATAATACTTGACCAAAAGCTGAGGGAATATGACGAGCTGCTATTCCAGAACCATTATCCATTATTTTTAGACTGTATACTCCATTACCTGATTCAGTTGTAGTAGCTACCCCATTCTCTTCAGATAATCGTACATATACTTCTGGTGGAGCGTTTATTTGATCAGCAGAATCAAGCGAGTTCTCTACGAGTTCTCTAATTGATACAAAGATTGCTCTTGAAGGGTTCGTAAATCCTGCGATATCTCTATTTCGATAGAAAAAGTCTGCTGGACTGATCTCTTGAAAAGTTACCAAATCGGATGTTCACCAATCCTAAATATTTTATACTCTGAAAAATAAAAATCCAAAGAGTTTTGGTTGCACCCGAGGCATTTTGGACTAAGAATTACATTAGAACGATATTGTAATGTTTGCGGCAACATGTCCAATTCAATCATATTTTTGTATGATAAGTATTTCAATGTTTTTGTAAAATTTAAAGGTTAACTAATTTTCGTGAATTTAGAGAATTGTTTTATTAGCTCTTATAGGTAGGTTCCCAAAGTTGAAGTCTTTGTTTTTTTAGTTCTCGACGTTTTTTATGAAGAAATCGATAAACTGTTCCATGAAGGCTTCCTCTAATTAACATATTTACAGCTTCTCGTGCAATTGCAGCCTGATCTGGATATCCAATTATTGAAATTGTATGACCATAGATAGAAATGTTAGCTTCGCTCAACTCTTCAACTATCCTTCTTGTTTTACCTTCTTTTCCAATCACTCTTCCTTTTAACCGTTTTAGATCAGATGAAGATCTCCCCACAATTTCACGAAGATCTATTACCTCAAATACAACTTCTTCATCATCAAGTAATCTGAAAGCATGCTCTGGAGCAAAACCTCTACCTATTGCAGTAATTACTTCTTTTGCCCTAAACAAAACTGTTGGATCCTCAACATTTGAAGGAAGTGTTATTTGAACCGATCCATCTTCGCTATCAATTTCCAAAATTACGGAAAGCTTTCGCTCAATAATTGATTTAACCGTACCATTTGGACCAACCAAGGCACCTATGCGATCCCCTGGAATCTTAACATATGATTTACTTCCTTCCATCTGTAACCCTCTCTTGCATTTCATCAACTGACAATATTCTTGAGACTTTCCTCTTGAAATACCTATTCAAATTTTCTAAATCTCTACGAATGAATTTCTTAGCCAGAGGATGGCTGATTAACACCGATTGAGCAACATCAAAAATTACTGGTCGTTTTTTCCAAATCATAACATTGTATTCACTAAGATCAGCATGAACCAACCCCGCTTTACGATAAAGTCTTGTTAAATTAGTTAATATAAGTTCCAAAATTTTTTCGGGATCTTCCAAAGAAGTTTCTTTCATAAGAGGAGCACGAACACCATCTTTTCCAATGAATTTCATTATAAGAACGTTTTTTTCAACAGCTAATGGTTCCGGAACATTGACTCTCGCATCTTTTGCCCGTTGTAAATTCTTAAACTCCTTTTGAGCCCAAGCATATATTAACGAACGCGTGTCTCTTCGAACATGAGTGAATCTAGGATCACCCTCAATATAAGGAATCATTCCCTTTTTGAATTCAGCTGAACTTGTAAGATATATTTTTATGGCTAACTCGATTCCTTTTTGATCTATTCCCCAATATATTCGTGCTTCTTTTCCAGCGTTTACTACTCCATGAATTTCATCAATTACTCCTTTATTCATGAAATCATAGATAACCATAAGCGTTGAACGATCAAAGACCTCTTCTATAACTTGAAAATCTTCGCTTCGCTTGTTCTTCATAAGTGATTCTATTTCGTACGCTTTTTGCTTTCTACTAAGCCTTTCATCAACTTTTTCTCTAAAAGACACAACTAACCCACATATGAATTGTAAAGATATTGTAGATTATGGAGATCACGAAAAGAACAAATGCAATAACTACAATGTTCTTCCAATTTATCCAAGATACAACATTTGAATAAAAACAATTCACCTATTTAGAGTTTCTCCGATATCATAGTATACTAAGCATTTTAAAAAAACACTATAAAAATGGCTCAATAGGAAAGGATATTCTAAGAAAATCTTGCTTTCAGAGGAAGACCTCAAATCAAAAGGTAATATTGTTCAAATTGTTAAAAATGAACCACATACTGAAATAAAACCACACTATCACAAACATACGACTGAAATATATCATATTTTAAAGGGAACTGCAATTATCTTCTGTGGAGATTTTAAAGAAAAAGCAAATCCTGGAGATACTCTCCTTTGTGAACCTGGAGAAATTCACGGATTAATAAACAATACAAATAATGAGTTCCTTTTTGCAGTTTTCAAAATAAATGCAAAAGATGATGATTTAATATGGGTATAGTTCCTACATTTTAACAATTTGTGCGTGAGGAATACCACATATTTTAAGAACAGCTTCGGGATGAACCAAACCGTGCTCTATAGCTTTTCTGACAATATTTTGGCCAACCATATTCACGACTGTAGATTCTTCCATAAGTCCTATTGCTTCTTCAATAGGTAATTTTGGACCTTTATAGAATTCTTCTCCAATCTTGAAAATTATTTTTCCGTCATGAAGAACCTGACCCAAAAGTTCCTCATCACAAGTTGCAAGAAGAACATGCTCTCCACATTTACTGAGTTTAGCATAAACTTGCAAGGTTAATTCCTACAAATTGGATATTGAAGATCTTGCACCACAAGCTTCGCAGACTAAAAACAAGAACCGTTTATCTTTGACGATCTTTGTATCTGGACGAGTGCAAACCGGACAGACTACAAACTCTTTTACGTATCTCTGTATGAGACGTTCAAAGGTGTCGTATCCAAATTTTCCTTGAAATATTGCCCGGTTTCTTTGCATTGTAGCAGCTGTTGCCATTTCTCCTGAAAAAAATTTCAATACATGACGAGGATCTCTATTAAGAGCCTCACATATCTCTTTGAAATTGGATAAGATTGTACGCATTCCTACGACATGACTTCTAGGAGTTGGAACTTCAAATCGTTTGTGTTCATGAACATCTGAAGGAAGCTGCGATCGAGCACGGTCTAGCAATTCTTTATAGTCCATCGATAAATACCTAACATACCAAGGAGTTTCGTGTCTAATAAAAGCCCTTCTATTTTTTCCAAATAAATTTTGTTTTTAAGTTAAACAGATATAATTAATTTTTTCTAAACGAAAATCGTTCATATAGACCATATTACGTCTGAATTGTCTATAGTATAGAATAAAAAATGAAAAA
>JARRMB010000001.1:0-35043 GCA_037386325.1 Candidatus Bathyarchaeota archaeon | reverse complement strand
TCTAGATGATTTGCAGAAAAATGCTTAAATCCTAACTTGACAAACGGTAGTAATGCAAATTATTGTGGGGCCCGTAGCTCAGTTTGGTTAGAGCGCCAGGCTCATAACCTGGTGGTCGCCGGTTCAAGTCCGGCCGGGCCCACCAATATTTTTGGAGTAAAAGTTTTACTCAATTACTGCACAGAATCTATGAAGTGAAACATTTTGAGAGATGAACTAGATGCAATATTAGCAGATAAAGGGGCAGACGCTTTACTAATTTGTTCAAATAGCCAGAAAGATGCAAACATGTTTTATGTTACAAAGTTTTTAGCTCCAGATCCATTTGTTTTCCTTAAAAAGATTGACGAAGAACCTATAGTTGTAATTAATGAGATGGAATTTGAAAGAGCAAAAAAACAATCAATCATCAAAGATATTAGATCATATTCTGATTATAATTTTAAAAAAATAATGAAATCTGCTAAAGACACAAATTTGAGTACAATTCAATTTATCGCAAATATTGTGACAAAAGAGCTGGAGAAAAGCAATAAAATTTGTGTACCAGCCAACTTTCCTTTAGTCGTTGCAGATGTATTAAGAGGTCAAGATTTGACTCTTGATCCGATGGTAGGAGTTTTAGAAATAGCTAGAGAAACCAAGGACGGTAAAGAAATAGAAATAATTTATGAAATACAAAAAATCAACGAAAAAATCACATCAGAAGCAATAAATTTGATAGCTAATTCCGATATTGGAAGTAATAAAACATTATATAGCAATGGAAAACCACTAACAGTTGGAATACTTAAATCATTTTTTGGACAAAAACTTCTTGAAAATGGGTGTATACCCGAAGAAGACATAATAGTCGCTTGCGGAAATAAGTCCTCTGATCCCCATTACCTGGGAGAACCAGAAGACAAACTAAAAGCTGATAAACCAATCATATTAGACATTTATCCTCAGAGTTTACAAAAACGCTATTGGACTGATATGACTCGGACTATTGTTAAAGGAAATGCATCTAATAAAATCAAACATATGTTTGAGACAGTTTTTGAGGCAAAAAATAGTTCACTTGACGCTATAAAATCTGGAGTCTTGGGAAGTAAATCCCAATATGAATGAATATGCAAAGCCTCCATTGAAAGAACATGTTATTGTAACAGTTGAACCAGGACTATATAATCATCACATAGGTGGTGTAAGATTAGAAGATATAATAGAAATTACAAAAAATGGATATAATAATTTAACTAAAATGGACACCATACTGGAAGTCTAAAAAGAATTCCTATCCTCCACTCATAAGAGACATTAAAATTATATTATCACCATCAGCTAATTGTGTGTCAATTCCATTCAATTGCCCCATAAGCACTCCATTAACTGTAACGGAAAAACCCATTTTGAGATCTTTTAAACCAGGTTCGTAAACATCTTTCTGAAATGCTGCACCATGAATCCCAGACATCTTATTAAGTAAATCAGAAAGAGAAGCCCCATCATCTAATTCATAGCACTCCTCTTTTTTATTTAGAATATTCTTGATATACCCAAAATATTGAACTCTGACTTTCAATTTTATTTACCCACCAATTTAGTCTAACGTTAACTAAGTTTTCATTCATAATAAGCTGAAGAAAAAACATATTTATTATTTATGTATTCTATAAAATGTCCGAGTTATTAGAAAGTCCAGATACATTGATTACAAGATACGTTATGCATTGCAAATAATATCGAATAAATAATTGAGTTTTTAAAAAGGAAATTGAAGAATATATTTGCATTATAGTCAAAAGATAAAGATTAATATTTATCTATCAGATTCACCTTAACTCTCTCCGAGGAATATCAGTGGAGGATTAAGATTGAGTTATGCTAAACGAATTCTCTATGTAAACCTAACAACAGGAAAAACAGAAGTCAAACCCCTTAATTTAAAACTAGCCAAAGAATACATCGGAGGAATTGGACTTGGAATGAAACTTTGGTTAGATCACTCAAAGGCAGGTGTTGATCCATTTAGTCCTGAGAATCCTCTGATTTTTATGACAGGCCCATTAACAGGAACTATGGCACCTTCTGCCGGGAATAGTTATGCAGTAGTTTCAAAGTCTCCATTAACAGGAACAATCGGTGAAGCAAAAGCTCACGGCTTCTTTGGATCCGAAATAAAAAGAGCCGGATATGATGTAATAATTTTTACAGGAAAATCCGAAAAACTGGTTTATGCATGGATAGATGATGAATCAGTTCAACTTCTTGACGCCGAACATCTAAGAGGTAAGTCTCCTGCAGAAACTGATGAAACAATCAGAGAAGAAATGGGTGATTATTACATCAGAGTATCAGCTATTGGTGAAGCTGGAGAAAAATTGAGCAGAATTGGTTGTATAATCAATGACGAATATCGCGCCATAGGAAGAGGAGGCATGGGAGCGGTTATGGGTTCCAAGAATTTGAAAGCAGTTGCTGTTCGTGGAACAAAAGATGTTAATGTCGCAGATCGAGAAGCTTTCACAGAATTTGTAAGAACTGTACACGAACGTATGAAAGGACCTGCTACAAGAAAATATAGAACTTTAGGGACTCCTGAAAACGTACTAGTTTTAAATGCCTTGGCAGCATTAGCAACACGAAACTTTACAAATGCAACATTCGAAGGTGCTGAGAAAGTAAGTGGAGAATACTTGAATGAACACTACGTTAAAAAAATAATAGGATGTGCAACTTGTGGAATGCGTTGTGACCATATTGCAGTTGTTCCCGAAGGACAATATCAAGGTAGTACATCCCGTGTTGAATTTGAATGTTTATGGTCTTGTGGTCCATTATGTGGAGTTGATCGTCTAGATGCAATTATTGAAGCCATCAGATTAGCGGATTATTACGGAATGGATGGTATATCTATTGGAGTAGTAGTAGCAATGGCAATGGACCTTTATGAACATGGAATCATTACCGATAAAGAAACCGATGGAATTAAACTTAATTTTGGAAATCATGAAGCACTTGTAGAGGCAATTAAGAGAATAGGCACAAGAACAGGTTGGTTCGGAGAAACCTTCGCTGAAGGAACTAAACGTGCAGCTGAAATAATTGGTGGAGACGCTTACAAATATGCCAATCACATTAAAGGAATGGAATTACCTGGTTACGATTTAAGAACACTGAAAACTGCAGCTCTGGGATTTTCTGTCTCATTCCGAGGAGCTTGTCATCTCAGGTCTGGAGCTTACTCACCTGATGTAAAAGGAAAGGTGGACAGATTCAAGATTGAACCTGGTCGTGGAAAACTCATAATGGATGGTGAAGATCTCTACAATGTTGTTGACTCATTAATCTTATGTAAGTTTTCTAGAGGAGTTATGTATGAAGGACTCAAAGACATGGCTAAATACTATGAATTAGCAACTGGAATACCTATGACTGCAGAAGAATTGATACTAGCGGGTGAAAGAATCAATAATCTTGCACGGGTAATTAACATTCGTGAAGGTGGAGGAACACGAAATGAAGATACACTACCATGGAAAATCATGAATTTTCCAGTGCCAGATGAGGGAATTGCAAAAGGTGTTGTTGTTAACCAGACAGAATTTGATATTGGGTTAGATGACTATTATCAAGTACGTGGATGGACAAAAGATGGTATTCCAACCCCAAAGAAACTTAAAGATTTAGGATTGGATGATTTGATTCCAATTGTAGAAAAGAAAATTAATTCTATAAAAAAGAAAAAAATTCGTATCTGGAGACCCCGCCAAATGCATTGGATGCTGCGTCTGTGAATATGCATGTTCAATGAAACATGAAGACACATATAATCCAACTAAATCCAGAATTAGAGCAATTCGCTTGAATTCTTTCGTAAATTTAGCAGTTTCCTGTAGGCTCTGTGAAGATTCTCCATGTGTAGCTGCTTGTCCCCGAGATGCTTTGAGGCAGTCTGATGAAAGAGGTAACATAATAGTTGATGAAGATAAATGCAATGGCTGTGGTTGGTGTATAGAAGCTTGTGACTATGGTGCTATACAATTGCATCCCGACACAAAGAAAGTCTTTGTATGTGATCTGTGTGATGGTCAACCTCAATGTGTAGAATGGTGCCCTGAAGAAGCTCTTGATTATACAACAAAAGATGTTCTTTCGCAAAAAGCCAGAAGAACTGCGGTTAAAAAATTGTTCCAAGATGCTCTAAAGACCGAAGAGTAAATAACTTTTAACTAAAATGATTCGGTAACTCTTTTGGTTATCGAACATTCTTTCCATTTTTTTAAAACTAGGTTTTTCTTCAATAATTCCAACTGATTAAGAATCGATCTAAATTATTGCGGTAGAAGTTTTTGTAAAAGTTTGGCTATTTTTGATCCGACCTTTTCTATTTCTGGTGTTAATCCTTCTCCAAATCGGGTATCAAAAGGCTGAATTATAAGGATCCCAATTTTTGCAGCTGTAGTTTGGGTCAGATAATCACAAAAGATCCTTAAGGGTAAGGTATGGGTTGAAATCGACGTTTTTCTTATTAGTTGTTTGGGATTTGCAAGCTCAATTGTTCCTGGAGGTTTGTTTATAATACCCGCATCAATTAGCAGTATATGAGTTGGTTTAAAGGATTCTATTTGTTGCATGTAACTTTCTGGAATTGTTTCGGCTTCTATTAGATAAACAGATTCCGGGACTTTTTTTCTTAATCTTCTTATTATTTTAACTCCAACAAAGTCATCTTTTCTGAAAGGATTACCTATTCCAGCAATAACTACTCGTTTTGCATTTGAAAACCATTCTTTTAATTTTAATTCAATTTCAACTGACTGCTCCTTAAAATCAGTCAAAACTTCACAATCCTGAGCTTCTATAAAGATTTAATGAAACAAATAAATGTAATATCAAAAAAATTTTCATTATTATTTACTAGTAACTCTCTCAATTATTTTTAATATTTTTGTAGCATCTACTCTTAACTCATCTATTGCTAAGTCTTTTGGTTTTAACCCCATTGACAATCCAAGCAGCTGTGGATAATGCAAAATAGGAAGTTCGAACTTTTCGCTTAAAAGTTGTTCTATTCGGGGTTGATTAATATCAAACATCATATGACATAAAGGACAAACAGTTACTAATGCTTGAGCCTTAACTTCTCTAATATTTCTAAGTTTATCTCCAGAAAGATATAGAGGAATTTTATCGTTAACGCCAACCATTGGAGCTCCACAGCAATCAGTTTCATACATATAATCTAAACACTCTGCTCCAGTCGCTTCAATTAACATCTTCAACAAAGCAGGATTCTCAGGATCATCAAATCCAATATATTTAGTTGGCCGCATTACATGACAGCCATTATGAGCAGCAACCTTAAGATTCGAAAGTGGATTAATAACAGTATTCTTTATTTTCTCTAATCCAATATCTTCAATTAAAACTTGAATAATATGTCTAACCTTGATTTTTCCTCCTTTGAATTCTAATCCAACCTCCTTGAGGTAACCATTAATTCGTTCCTTCAATTTCTTATCGTTTTGAAGAGTCATATTCACTTTACGTAAAGCTCCAGCGCATCCTGGACAAAGAGTCAAAATATCTGAACCTTGTTGTTCTGCTAAACTAAGATTCCTTGCAGCTAAAGTTAGCATTGCATCATGATTTACAGAATCTATTGGGAGTCCACAGCAATTGAATTCAGGCATTTCAATTAAGTTTACATCCAACTTCTTGAGCACATGTCTAGAAGCTATCTCATAACTAACAACTCTATAGGGTATGACACACCCCAAAAAAATCAGATAATTCAACTCAGCCACCTTAATGTTTTTCAGCATTCATATTAGAAACTTCAAGAAGATCAAGCAACTTACTAATGGCCTTGGTGTTCGTGCTGGGCAGTGGAGGTAAACCTTTTTCAATCCGTTTTTTAAGTCGAAATTCAGGAATTCTGTAAGCACATCCAGTCATTTTGATATTTTTGGTAATCTCAATAAAAACTTGAGGGATAATGCCTTCCATTGCAGCCAAATTCCTAAGAGCCCTCAAAACAGAAGCTATATTCACACCTTGAGGACAATGATCAACACACGTAAAACATGCTGCACATAGCCAAATAGCTTCACTAGAAAGAACGCGGTCCTTCATTCCCAACAATGTCATTCGCATAAGTTTTCTGGGGTTATAAATTTCACTAAATCTTGCAATGGGACAATCAGCTGTACAAGTACCGCATTGAAAACATAATTTTAGGTTCTCGGCACCTGGAATTTCACCAATTTTATATTTGAACTTTGGGTCTAATTTACAGGTCTTGATAGTTCTTGAAACATTTTGTTGATCAAGTTTCTTTTCGATCATTTACTAAACAACCTTGTCCTGCAGGACAGGGATAATATGGTTTATCGGAGAGATAAAAAGAGGAAAAAAGTTGTTAATAAATAATCCGAAATCTAAGAATGTAGAATAAAAAAGAAAAATTAGGAATTGGATTTCCTTTACGTTGTACCCTTTTTTGATAGAATAAATTGATGGATACTTTTGGCAGCTTTCTTTCCAGCACCCATGGCACTTATAACTGTAGCTGCACCACTAACGACGTCTCCGCCAGCATAAACTCCTTTTTTTGTGGTTTCACCAGTTTCTTCTTGAGTTACAATAGTACCCCATTTGGTGGTCTCAAGACCTTCTGTAGTACGCTGAATTAAGGGGTTGGGAGTCTGTCCAATAGCAATAATTGCAGTATCCACATCCATAATAAATTCTGAGCCTTCAACAGGAACAGGTCGTCTTCTGCCTGATGCATCAGGTTCTCCAAGCTCCATCTTGATGCATTCCATGCCTTTTACCCAACCAGTTTCATCACCTATGAATCTAACTGGATTATTAAGCAATTTGAATATGATACCTTCCTCCTCTGCATTCTCCACTTCTTCCTCCCGAGCTGGAAGTTCTTCCCTAGAACGGCGATAAACAATATAAACTTCTTCTGCACCTAATCGCAAACTGCAACGAGCAGAATCCATAGCGACATTTCCACCACCAATAACAGCAACTTTCTTTCCGATACGAATAGGAGTATCATATTCTGGAAATAAATAGCCCTTCATCAAGTTAACCCGAATTAAAAATTCATTAGCTGAATAAACTCCACCTAAGTTTTCTCCTGGAATCCTCATAAATCGCGGAAGACCAGCACCACTTCCAACAAAAATTGCATCAAAACCACTTGCGAACAATTCATCAATTGTATAAATTCTTCCAATAGTATAGTTGGTTTTTACATCAACTCCCAACTTCTTAATATACTCAACTTCTGATTGAACGATTTCTTTAGGTAAACGAAACTCAGGAATCCCATACATTAAGACACCTCCAGCATAATGCAAAGATTCAAACATTACAACCTCGTGACCTAATTTGACCAAATCAGCAGCTGCAGTGAGACCAGCTGGACCAGATCCAACAATAGCAACTTTACCGTTTACAGCAACTTGTTCTTTTTTAGGAATTGTTACTCCTTTTCTACGTTCATAATCTGATGCAAATCGCTCCAAACGACCTATAGAAATTGGATCACCCATTTTTCCGATGACACAAAACTTTTGACATTGGTTTTCTTGAGGACAAACTCGCCCACATACAGCAGGTAAACTATTCTTTTCTTTTAATTTTGCGCTTGCACCAAGAAAATTCTTTTCTTTAATTTCTTTAATAAAAGCTGGAATATCGATATCTACCGGGCAACCAGTAACACAACGAGGATTGGGGCATTGTAGACAACGTTCAGCTTCAGCAATAGCTTGTTCTTCGTTATAACCTAAAGCTACTTCATAGAAATTGTGAATTCGATCCAAGACATCCTGTTTTGCCATTGGTGTTTGATGTTTTCTCTGTTCTTTATCCACGCTTTACTCCTCCTGGAAGTTTATCATATATCATAGACGCCATCCTTTCTTCAGGTAAATATACTCGTTGACGATTGATCAATTCATCAAAATCTACATCAAGTCCATTAAATTCTGGCCCATCCATACAAGCGAATTTTGTTTCACCGCCAACGGTTACACGACATGCACCACACATTCCAGTACCGTCGACCATAAGTGAAGCCAAAGTGACTAAAGTTTTTAAATTATATGGACGAGTAAGGTCAACCACCTTTTTTAGAAGGGAAACCTGTCCCATAGCTACTGCATGATCAAATTTCTGATCTGTAAGAATATCTGCCAAAAAGTCTAATCCCTCATACCCTTTAGAACCATCGTCTGTGGAAACATAATAAACATCACTGATTTCTTTGAGTTCCTTTTCATAAACCATGTCATTTTCTGTTCGGCCAACGGCAACAATAACTAGTTTATTTTCTTTCTCACGAAGAGCTTGAGCTATGTAAAGTAATGGCGCACACCATACTCCACCCCCCACAAGTAAGACTCGACCAGAACTAGTTAATTCAGCGGGATTACCAAGCGGTCCTGAAAGATCAGTTATCGAATCTCCCACAGAAAATTTTGCCAACTTCTTTGTGGTTCGTCCAACAGCATGAAAAGCAACGGATAAAGTTCCTTCTTTTAAATTAATACCTGCAATTGTTAACGGTACACGTTCTCCTTTTTCGTCAAGACGTATGATAACAAATTGACCAGGATTTGCTTTCTTCGCAATATCAGCTGCTTTGAGTTCTATCATGTAAATGTTGGGTGCAAGTTCTTGTTTTGTTACTATTTTATACATTAAATTCATACATCCTTTTTAGTTAGTTATTACCTCTGTTTTGGGAATTGAAGAAATCTTCTTCTTGAATTCTTCTAACTTTGCTGTAAATTCTCCAGGATATTTGGGACTAACTCGAAAACTATCGAAATGGTTCTCCAAACCATATTGTTTAAGGACTACTTTCAAAGCTGAGAAATTCCTTTCACCTAAATATGTACCTTCTTCAAGCTTACACATTTCCTCAGGACATATGACAGCCATAACTCCATCATATCCCACATTTAATGCTTCTATAACAAGGAATGGATCGAAACCTTTAGCACATGGAAGCTCAATAATTGTAATATCATCTGTAAGACAACCTTTTTGCACTTCATCCAAAGCAGAGAATTCTGACCACTGACAAACAAAGAGTAAAATGGCCGGTTTACCCTGAGCTTTAACTTTAGCAGCTTTACCACTACAATTTTTAATTATTTCAGACAAAGGCTCAAACTCATAACCTCTGAGCTCAATGGCTTGATGCGGACAGACAAGGGCACAAGCACCACATCCCATACAATCCTCTGTTTTAATTTCTGGGGTACTAGCATCTTTCCAAGCAATTGCATCATATGGACAAATAAAAACACATTTACCACAGCCAACACATTTTTCTGTGTCATAAACGGCTTTCAAAGAATTCTTTTTAATTATCAAGTTATTTGGATCGTACCCAAGAACATTTACTGTATCTTTTAAGAGCTCAAATCTATTTATCCCAATTTTGCTCCCTTTTTTAAATCGACAAAAATCTTCTTCACACTGGAGGACAAGAATTTTCTCCACACCGGCAGCCAAATTGTTTAGATAGAATTCAGGTGGAATTCGCCCGACACATGGCAAACGTAGGGAAACATAATTGCCCAAATTTTCATCTTTAAGAGTGTCTTCTATTTTGATGGTGACAGGGTTGCTGCCTCTACATTCTAAAACTAAATTTTTTGCGTTTTTTTCAGCCATCTCAGATTGAACTTTTTTGGTTAGCGAATCGACATCATAATATACTAAGTCAATCGCTGATAGTGGGCATGCACTTACACATAATCCGCATACCCTACATTCGTCCACATCTAAGATTATTTTATTTTGTTCTTCATCTTTTGATATAGCTTCGAAGGGACAAACAGCAACACAAATTGCGCAGCGACTACAATAGTCGTCTGCGATTTCTATTCCGGCAGGTCTACATGGTTCATTCGTCATCTTGCTCTCCACTCAGAAGTCATTTTTTCCCGAAGTATTGAGAATACTTCACTTCTTGACATCAAACTTAAAGTTTTCTCTTGAACATTTCAATGAATAGCATTGAATTTATAACCTTCACATTAAAAGCCAAAATATTTTACAAAATATAGAATTTTTAGTTTGAATTTATAAAAGAAAACTATTTGTTTATTAATACGATAAATGAAAGATACTTTTCTGGTCTAAATAGGAGTTCGACTAATTTTTGCGTGTTAAAATATTTGTAAGCGGTATTGTTCAGGGTGTTGGTTTTCGTCCATTCATTTATCGAATTGCATCAAAAAATGGATTAGTAGGTTATGTGAGAAACAGAGGAGACGCAGTTGTTGAAATATTAGTTCAGGGAAAAAAAGTAAACATCAAAACGTTTTTAGAAAATTTGAAATCACAAAAACCACCACTTGCTCAAATTTATAACATAATCACAGAAAATAAGATTGAAAAAAATGACTTGAATGAATTTAAAATTATAAAAAGTTCTGGCGAAACTAAACATATGGGATCAGTAATACCTCCAGATGTATCAATTTGTGATGAATGTTTAAGGGAGCTAAGAAATCCAGAAAATAGACGATTCAATTATTTCTTTATAACATGTACAAATTGCGGACCCAGATACACTATAATTAACAAACTTCCATATGACCGATCAAATACTACAATGAAAGAGTTTAAGATGTGCAACGATTGCACTAACGAATTTAAAGATCCAGGAAATCGAAGATTCCATGCCCAAACAGTAGTATGCCCAAAATGTGGACCAAAAGTCTTTCTCGTATCAAAAAAAGGTGCGGTAATAGAAGCTAAAGATCCAATTCGACAAACTGGAAAACTACTAGAAGAAGGAAATATTGTAGCCATTAAAGGCAATGGAGGATTTCATATTGCAACGGCCACAACTATTGAAGAACCAATTACAAGACTCCGAATGGATAAACATAGGAAACAGAAACCTTTCGCAATTATGTCTCCAAAAATAGAAACAATAAGATCTTTTGCCGAAATAAATCAATACGAAGAAGAATTATTATCTTCTTATCGAAAACCCATTATTCTACTTAATAAAAAAGAGGACTATTATCTCTCAGATTTAGTTTCACCCAACCTGCATACAATAGGGGTTATGCTTCCATATACAGGATTGCACACAATGTTATTCGATAACGTCAAAGAACCCGCTTTTGTTATGACTAGCGCAAATCCACCAAATGAACCAATTGTAACAGAAAATGAGCAAGCGATAACCAAACTAGGTTCCAAAGTTGATTATTTTTTATTTCATAATCGTCACATAGCTCAGAGGTGCGACGATTCTGTTGTAAGATTCCATGAAAACGATCCATGCCTTATTCGAAGATCCAGAGGATACGCTCCCGAGCCGATTCACCTAAAATTTGCTGCTAACAGATGTGTCTTAGCAGTTGGAGGAGAACTTAATGTAACATCTTGTATCTTAATAGGAAACAATGCTTTCATTTCACAACATATAGGAGATGTCGAGAATCTTGAAAATCTCTTTTTTCTTAAAGATTCCATAAATCATCTGAAAAAGTTGACTAACTGTAAAATAGATGCAGTGGCATGCGATCTTCATCCAAGATTTACAACTACAAAGTTAGCTCAAACTATAGGAGAAAAGAACGACGTTCCTGTTGTTATGGTTCAGCATCATCACGCTCATGCTGCAGCACTAAGGGCAGAATGGAACGTCCCTGAAATTATGGCAATAACTTGTGATGGATACGGATATGGCTCTGACAGATCTGCCTGGGGGGGAGAAATTCTATACACTTACAGGGGAGGGTATGAGAGAGTTGCTCATTTAGAAAAACAACCCATGGTTGGGGGTGACCAAGCAACCTATTATCCATTACGGATGGCTGCGGGGATTCTGAATAAAGAGATAGATGTTACAGAGTGGTTATTTAAAAAGAGCCACCATTTTCCATACGGAAAGAAAGAAGTCAATTTAATAATCAAACAGTTAGAGAAAGGAATCTTTCGAGAAACTACAAGTTGTGGTAGGGTTCTTGATGCTGTTTCTGCCATCTTAGGAATATGCTATCAACGCACATATGAAGGTGAACCCGCGATGAAACTTGAATCCATCGCTCTAGAGGGTAGAGATAAATTAAATTTATCTCCCAAAATCGATGGAAAAGTTTTGAATACAAAGTTTCTTTTAAAAGAAATATTTTCTAATAGAAACAACTTTTCTGTGGCCGATTTAGCTTATTCGGCTCAATCTTACATAGCTAGAGGTTTAAGTCAATTAGCGGTAACAGAAGCAAAACGATTGCAAGTTAAAAATATAGGTTTCTCTGGAGGAGTAGCCTATAATAGTTATATTACAAATGCAATCAGAAAAAGTGTAAAAAAGGAAGGGTTAAGATTTCTTGTTCATAAAAAGATCCCTGCGGGAGATGGGGGAACATCTTTCGGGCAAGCTATCGTCACAGTTCATCAAAACTAATAAATGGTAAAAATATCTGTCAGAAAATATTTTTGAAGATTTACTCAAAAAATAATTCTTGATCTATTAACCAATTGACCATAATTTTGAAGTTAATTTCAAAAAAGAAAAAACCAATAGGTTAAATAAATGGGGAAATCAGACATTTTTCAGTAAAATAGAATTTCAACAATTTAAATTCTTGATAGAAAAGGTGTGTTTAGAGTTGTGTCTTGCAATTCCAGCAAGGGTTTTAGAAGTCAAGGGTGACATAGCCATGGTAGATTTTGGAGAAGGAGTAGCGAGAGAAGTCAACGTTATGCTAGTAGAAGCTGAAGTAGGTGAATATGTTTTAGTTCATGCAGGATATGCGATTGAAAAGCTAAATCAGAAAGCTGCGGAAGAAAGTCTCAAAACTTGGCAAGAGATTTTAGAACAGAGTTAAGATGTGAACTTTTTGTCAAACAAACCAAAAAATGTAATCAAAAGCGAAGATGTATTCCTTGAGATAGAACCAGGAATGAATATCTTAGAAGTCAACAAACAACTCGCAGAAAAAAACAGGGAGTTACTGATTAAACATAGTGTGAAAGCTTTCGACATCATGGGTTCCATAGGTGCTGGTAAAACCAGTCTAATTGAAAAACTTGTCCAGAACTTGAAAACTAAGTATAGAATTGCCGTTTTTAAGGGTGACTTAACCACAACTATAGATGCTGAACGGATAGGACAACATGGTGTTCAAGTTATTACAATTAATACCGGAAGAGAATGCCATTTAGATGCAAATGTTGTTTCTAAGGCCATCCAAAGGATCGACATTCAAAATATGGATCTGCTTATTATTGAAAATGTTGGCAACCTAATTTGTCCAGCTGAATTCCCTTTGGGTACAGAGAAGAGAGTGGTTGTGGTGAGTGTTACTGAAGGTCCTTACATGATAGTGAAACATCCATTCACTTTTATGAACTCTGACATTATGGTTATAAATAAGAAAGATCTAGCCAAAACGATGAAAATAAACACGGAACAACTCGAAAAACAGGCTAAGCAAATTAAACCGAACCTTGAAGTTGTGGTAACAAATGCACTGAGCGGAGAAGGTATTGAGGAATTGATCAAGATAATGGGTTTATAGTATTGGAAGCATGCAAAAAATGCATGAATTATCGATGACCACACAGATTGTGGAAAATGTTTTAGAAGAGGCAAAACGACATAGAGCAAAGAAAATTCTAGAAGTAAGACTAATTATTGGAAAAATGACCTACTTGGGAATTGAACAAATTCAATTTTCCTATAAAATATTATCAGAAGATAATATGTTGAAGGGTTCAAAACTAATTATTGAAGAAAAAGATGGCGTAATAGAATGTCAAAATTGTAACTACAGAGGCATAGTGCCTACAAATGATGATCCCATATATCATATTCCAATTCCAACTTTGAAATGTCCTAATTGTGGTAAAGAAGCAAAAATTGTTGAAGGCAAGGAATGCATAATAAAAGGTATTCGTATGCTCAAAAAGGAAGAAGAGATGTGAAGAGAGAAAAAATAGATGACTTCAGAGATCCAAATCTAGCCAAAAAAATTGCTAAGCATATCAAAAAAATTGCTCCACAATATGAAGTAAAGTTTTGTCATGTTTGTGGAACTCACGAATGGACAATAACACATTTTGGTATCCGTTCTCTCCTCCCAAATAATGTGGATGTCATAGCTGGACCGGGATGTCCAGTTTGCATTCTTCCCGCAGCTGAAATCGATGAAGCCATTGAATTAGCACGAAGGGGAGTTACAATTACAAGTTTTGGGGATCTATTGAGAGTTCCTGGATCAAAAACTTCTCTTCAGGAAGCGAAGGCAAGTGGGGGAAATATTCGAGTGGTATATAGTCCAAGAGATGCAATTAATTTAGCTCGAAAAAATCCTGAAAAAGATTTTGTATTTTTTGCAGTGGGTTTTGAGACAACATCACCTACAACAGCTATTGAAGTTCTGAATGAGCCTCCAAGCAATTTCAGTTTTCTTGTGTCTCATCGGTTAATTCCTCCTGCTATGGAACTTCTTTTAGGCATGGGAGACTTGCATATTGATGGTTTTATCGCCGCAGGGCACGTGTCAACAATTATTGGAATGAAGCCTTATGAAGTATTTCCAAAGGCGTATTCTATGCCAACGGTTGCAACGGGATTTGAACCACTAGATGTTTTATTTGCCGTTGATATGCTGTTACAACAAGTTAAAGAAGGCACAGCTAGGCTAGAAAATGAATATGATCGCGTTGTTTCATGGAATGGTAATATTAAAGCTCAAAAACTGATTAAACAAGTGTTTGATGTTGTTGATGGACGATGGCGAGGCCTAAGTAATATCCCTGATTCAGCTTTAGAGTTAAAATCTGAATTCGAAGCTTTTGATGCTAGAAAAAAATATGATATAAAAATCAAGGATTCTGTAGATATTTTAAAGGGTTGTCTTTGTCATCTTGTAATGGTTGGGAAAATCAAACCTTCTGAATGCCCAAGCTATATGACTAAATGCAGTCCAGAATCTCCAAAAGGAGCATGCATGGTCTCTAATGAAGGTACATGCAGAATCTGGGCAAAACATAGATTGACCAAACCAAAATAAAGCTCAGGATAATTCCTTAAACAGTCAGAATAGTTGATTTTCAATTTATCCAAAAACTAAAATCTACATTAACATCAAGTAACTTACGATCACGGAATACCAAATCAAAAAAATAATTATAAATAGAGTATAAACTTGAGTACATAAAAACCCCGAGTTGAGTCTAAGCCCTCAGTGCATGGTAGGCCCGATATAGACATCGTTTTTCGCGTACGTTTCTCTTTTAGCCTTTTTGATAGACGCACTCGACACCTATACGCATTACACCTTAGGTATTGACCAGCCCCTTAAAGCAAGGTCTTTGACGCATACCAGTCTTTAGCTGTTTCGACTGGTACACTCAATGCTTCAATGCAATACCAGAGCGTGCTCCCCAACTCGGGATAATTATTATGTAGATATGGTGCTAGATATAGTTTTTCGAAGACCAGACATCATGATAATGAAGGAGGTATGAACATTTTTGACATATTTTTGTTAAAAAAGAGTTGTTTTGACGGAATAGACATGTTCAAAACAAATGGAACTTAATAATATAGTTATAAAATCACTATTTGAGTATAAGCTTTCCTTTTATTAGCAGATTCGGGGAACTGGATCTCCAACTGGAGGTGCTAAAATTCGTTTCCCACCCACTACAGTTTCAAGGATAACCTCGCCAAAGTCACGGGTTGCTTCACCAATGATCTGGGCATCTTTACCTTCCTTAGTCTTCCTTAAAGTATTCAAAACATTCTCAGCCATCTGAGGAACCACACCAATTAGCACTTTGCCTTCATTTCCTATTTCTAATGGATCCAAACCAAGCATTTCACATGCAGCTTTTACATCACCACGCAAGGGAATTCTTGATTCGTAAACCATTAAACCAATATCAGATTTCACACTCCATTCATTGAGAGAGTTCGAAAGACCTCCTCGTGTAGGGTCTTTCATAGCTACAATTCCCCCAACTTCCAGTAATCTTTTAATTACTTTGTTAAGAGGAGCAACATCCGATTTAATACTGCTTCCAAAATCGTAATTCTCTTGAGCAGATAATATTGTTATTCCATGATCCCCGACAGTTCCAGAAACTATTAACTTATCTCCTTCTTGAAGGTTAGAATCTAATATCCAACGTGAATTAAAAGATCGGTATTTTTTGACAGTATTAATATTTTGTTCAAGTGCTTCGTTACGTTTTCCTATACCAGAAGTATTAATAACACATCCTCCGAAACCACTTTTTTCAATAACTTTTGTATCTCCAGTAACAACAAAAACTCCAGATTCTTTACAGGTTTGTTGCATACTTTCTAGGATCCTATCTAAATCTGCCAACGGTAGACCCTCCTCTAGTACAAACCCACATGTAAGAGCCAACGGTTCAGCGCCAATCATTGCAATATCATTAACTGTACCTGCAATTGCCAATCGTCCAATGTCTCCCCCAGGAAAGAATAATGGTTTTACGGCATGAGAATCTGATTTTAAAACTATATTATCAACAACTGCAGAGTCGTCTAAAGCTTCCAATGGAATTTCTGCATTACTTCCTCCCAGATACTTAACCACATGGTTTTTGATCAGATCGCCCATTATTGTTCCTCCAGCTCCATGAGCCATAGTTACTCTATCCATTGAAGATTCGCCTCAGGAAAAAGTGAGAATAGATGTTTTTAAACACTACCAAAAATATTTGTAAATTCTTTTATTAATCAAATTTTTAGTGTTGCTTCAATCGTAAAAATTACAAATGTTTTCAAAGACAATTTAGTTAAAGAAATATGAAATTATAATTAATCAATAAGATTTATTACATATTATGCAAGCTAATTCACTTCTAAAAAATTCACCCACAAAAAGGTTTGCATTAATATTGCAGGTAGGGAATAAAATCGCCCATTAAACTGCTAGAAACCGAAAACAAAGACCAGCTAAGTATAGAGATGACCTTGCACACTAAAAATTATTCTTTATTATTAGATAAAAATAGGTGCACTAGTTGTGGTATCTGCATGGAAATCTGTCCGAAAAAGGCAATTGAAGTAAAATAAACCGGAAAAACTAAGAAAAATAAGACTAGTACACCAGGACTAAAAATAATCAAAGAAAAATGCCATTTTTGTGGTATGTGCGAAGCAATATGTCCTTTTGGAGCAATTAAAATAAAAATTAATGGAGAATATTTAAGTCCAGTAGTTGAAAATGAAAGTTTTCCTCAACTTTTACGTGAAATTAAAATCGATGAAAACAAATGCGGACCAGAAATTCTAGATATTGAAGAAATTTGTCCACTAGGGTGTATTGACATTAATGTTCAAACTTTGGATTTAAGCTCAAAAGTAGGGAAGAAGAAGTTCAAAGTCGAGATTTTGATAGACAAAGATTCATGTCCATGTTGTGGGATATGTGAAACAAAACTTCCAAAAGGAGTAATTAAGGTTAAAAGAATTTTTTCGGGAAAGATCCGAATAAATAGTGAAAAATGTCCCAAAGATTGTCATATCTGTGTTGATGTCTGCCCCATTCCAAATGTGCTTTTATGGTCTAGTGGAAAAATTGAGATTAACGAATCTCATTGCATATATTGCGGTGCTTGTAAAATTTCTTGTCCAGAAGAAGGAGCATTAGAGTTAAAGAGAAATAGAATAAATCATACAAAGATTCATTCCGGAGCATGGAACAAAGCCCTCGAAAAACTTACTTCTACAGAAGCCGTAATGAAAGAATTACGAAAGAAGAACGCAGAGAAAATCAAGAAAGTAATCGCCAAAAGATTGCCTGAGGAGTTAGGTTACGATGCCTGAAATACCTCGAGTGGGAGTATTCGTTTGTCATTGTGGACTAAATATTGCTGGAACAATAGATGTAAAAGAGTTAACTGAATATGCTAAGACTTTACCCAATGTAGTAGTTGCGATGGATAACCGATATACATGTGCAGACCCTGGACAAGAAGAAATTAGAAAAGCTATCAAAGAGCACAAACTTAACAGAGTAGTTGTCGCTGCCTGTTCACCAAGAATGCATGAACCAACATTTCGAAGAACCGTCACTGACGCTGGATTGAATCCTTACCTTTTTGAAATGGCAAATATACGAGAGTTTGCTTCTTGGTGCCATCCCAGTACACCCAAAGAAGCCACTAATAAAGCTAAAGAGATCGTCAAGATGGCAGTAGCAAAAGCGAAACTTCTTCAAAGATTAGAGACAATGGAGGTTCCTGTAACAAACCGTGCACTTATTATTGGGGGAGGAATCGCTGGAATAAGCTCTGCTTTGGATTTAGCAGATATGGGTTACAAAGTTTACCTTTTAGAAAAAGGGGAAAGTATAGGTGGGCATATGGCTGCGTTGGACAAAACATTTCCAACATTGGACTGCTCTATATGCATTGAAGGCCCAAAAATGGTTGATGTTTCCCGCCATCAAAATATTGAGATAATATCTTACGCAGATCTTCTAAGCGTTGAGGGTTTTGTGGGTAACTTTAAAGTTAAAATTAGAAAAAATCCAAGATACGTAAACTCTGAAGATTGCACAGGATGTGGCGAATGTAGAGATGCTTGCCCAATCGAATATCCTAACGAATGGGATGAAAATCTGGGAATACGAAAGGCAATTTCTGTTCCTTTTGATCAAGCTGTTCCACTTGTGTATACAATAAATAGAGATTACTGTATTGAATGTTTCAAATGTATTGATGCTTGTGGTGCACGCCAAGCCATCAATTTCAGTCAAGAATCAGAAGATATAGAAATTGAAGTAGGAACAATAATTGTTTCTACAGGTTTTGATGTCTATAAGCCTTTTGAAGACAGTCAATATGGTTACAGTAGATTTGATAATGTAATTACAGCAATGGAATTTGAAAGACTAATATTAGCAGCAGGACCCACAGGCGGTAAAATAGTACGTGCTTCCGACGGAACTAAACCTCATTCAGTAGCGTTTATCCAGTGTGTAGGTTCAAGAGATAGAAACAAAAATGAATATTGTTCTGGATTCTGTTGTATGTATGCATTAAAAAACTCTATTTTACTTAAAGAGAAATATCGAGATGATGTCGAAGTATATATTTTCTATATGGATATGCGAACCCACTTCAAAGGATATGAGGAGTTTTACAGAAGGGCCAGAGAATTAGGCGTGAATTTTATTAGAGGAAGAATTTCTCAAATCACTGAAATTCCAAAAACTAAAAATCTGCTAATACGAGCAGAAGACATGATGCTTGGAGAACCTATAGAACTAGAGTCGGAACTAGTAGTTTTAAGTACTGCAGCGATTCCAAGTAAAGGAACAGATGAAATTTCAAGGATCTTAAGCATCACTAGGGGAGGTGATGGATTCTTTATGGAAAGTCATCCCAAACTTAAACCATTAGATACATCTGTTGATGGAATTTATTTAGCAGGAGCATGCCAAGGACCAAAGGATATCCCGTACAGCGTATCTCAAGGAAGTGGAGCTGCAGCACGAGCTGCAACAGTTCTATCTCAACCCACTTGGAAAATAGAACCAATAATTGCATCAGTAAATCAAAGCAAATGTAAGAATACTAAAGTAAAATGTGGTATATGTGTAACGAAGTGCCCTTATGGTGCCATTAAAGTAAATGAGAACCAACCGGCCAAAGTTACTGCTGCAATGTGTCATGGATGTGGAACTTGTGTAGCTGAGTGTCCATCTGATGCGTTAACACAAATGCATTTCACTGATAAACAAATCAATGCCCAAATTGTAGCCGCTTTGGAAGATCGCCCCGAAGAAAAGATACTTGGTTTTCTATGCAATTGGTGCAGTTATGCTGGTGCAGATCTTGCAGGAACAAGTCGCTTTGAATACCCTCCTACAATGCGTGCGATACGTGTTATGTGTTCAGGCAGAGTGGATAAAGATTTTGTGTTAGAGGCTTTTAGGAACGGTGCAGGAATGGTTCTTGTTGGGGCATGCCATTTACCATATGATTGTCATTATATCTCAGGTAATTATAAGATGAAAGATAGAATGGATATCTTAGCGAAAATCTTGGGGAAGCTCGGTTTGAGTAGAGAACGTTTTAGGGTAGAATACGTTTCAGCTGCGGAAGGAATTAAATTTGCAGCTATTATGAAAGAAATGACTGAACAGCTGAAAGAACTTGGACAGGAAAAGATTAAAGCAGAAAATAGAAAATTAAAACCTCTAATAGATAAGATGCTATCAAGAAAGAAAAAATAGTCATTATTAATTTTTTTCAGAAAAATTCTTTTTAATTAATTAGAAAATAGCTAGATAATAACAATTAAAAGAAATAGGTCAATACTTTTTGAAATATTTTATATGTATTATATCATACTTTAACTATCAAATAAGCAATAGCAAACTCTAATTATCTATTTTCTTTGAAATTAAAAAATTAGGTTATGCTAACATTCTGAATTTGGAAGTATCGTTTAGCTAGAAAACGTATTCTCTCAGCATTCCTGCCGTTTTTACCTATAGCTACACCTTTGTCCTTAGGATTAACAGATATAACCGCAATTGTTTTTCCATCCATTCGTTCAGTTATTCGAACTTCATCTACCTTTGCAGGTTTCAATGCATTTTTAATAAACTGAGCAGGATTTTCGGAATGTTCAATTACCTCATGCTTTTTACCTGTCATCTTCTCTAAGGTATGAATGTTTTTTCCTTTCTTACCAATAGCCATTCCAATGTTTCCTTCTTTAACTACAAAAATAATTCTATTTAAATCGTCATCAACGATGCAATCCTTAACGGTTGCTCCGGTTATACTTTGGAACAATGCAATATAACGCATCTCTTTGCTTGTAAATTTTATCCCAGTTGACAAATTATGCCTCCACAATTTTAAGTATGTTTGAATCTCCAGGTTCTTTGATGCTTAAAGCTGAAACCTCAAATGGTTTTCCACAAACTGCACCTAAATCCAGGCTGGTACCGTTATAAATACTCACCGGAATATCAGAAAGTTTACAATAATATTCAATGTTTTCCCTAAAATGCACTGGACAATTGGAAGCGATTAAAATAAGTTTAGCTTTTTTTGCTTTAGCATTCTTTAAAGCGCTACTAGTACCAAATTGAATTTTTCCGGTTTTTACTGTCGTGGCTATTGATTTATTGACATCAATCATTCTTTTTCTCTCTATTTGCGGTTGTCATATAAAGATCTACTAATCCTGTGCCGATGGGTATTGATTGCCCAACTATAACGTTTTCGGTTACACCTTTCAAAGGATCACTCTCACCCCTTATTGCAGCTTCAACAATGTTTGGAACAGTAATTTCGAAAGCCGCTCTCGCTAACACACTGGACTTTTTACCACTGATTCCATGTCTTCCAATTTGCCTAACATCTCCTGTCGAAGTCATTATATCAGCCATTAGCATGACATGACGAATATCAACATCTAGACCCTGTTCTTCAAGTACACCCATAGCTTCTTTGATTAACGAATTTCTAGCAGCTTCAACACCTAAAGTTTCAGCAATCTCATGGACATTGTTAGTAGTGGTTCGGGTAGGATCAATGCCTTCAACATCAAGAACAGAAGAAAGATTAGACCCATCTGTTCGAATGACCCATTCACCAGTTTCTTCTGTAACAAGAACTCTCCGGATTCCAGCCGCTCCTTTAACGTGTTCTGACGGAAGTTTAGGTAACAATTTTTTCAGATCGACCTGCTTTTTGGGTTTGATTATTAATTGGTAACCTTCAACACTTAGCTCATAATAGTTAGCAATATTTACCAAATCAGGTACTTTGTCAACTTCTACACCACGTTCGTTCATCATTTCGGGATCTAATTTTACTATAACAGCTTCCATTTCAGGATCGATATAAGGTTCAGAGTCTGCAATATCTCCTAAACTCGTAGCTATAATATCTCGAGCTATTTCTGTAGCTTTTTCCTTACTCTTTCGATGTTCTTTATCAAGATAAATTGTCATTACAGGAGTCGATGGACTTCGTCTAGCATCAACTATCTCAATTAGTCGAGGCAAACCTAAAGTGACGTTCTGTTCCCGCACACCAGCATAGTGAAATGTTCTAAGAGTCATCTGTGTTCCAGGTTCTCCAATTGATTGGGCAGCAACTATTCCAACAGCTTCTCCCGGTTCAACAAGAGCTCTTTTATAATTTTCCAAAGTCAATTTTACAGCTTGATCAACACCTTTTTGACCAAATTTAGCTCTTGGTAATTCATTTTTAAGTTCTCTGACAAGAATCGGTATTAATTGATCTTCAACTTCTGAAAGGCGATTCATAATATAATCTTTTGAAGCAGGCTCCTCGTTTTCGAACATAATTTTTACTTGATCAACAATTCGACTGACATTAACAGCTTTACCATGATCACTTTTTGCTGGATCAACACCATCTTCACCATAAGTGAGTTGAATAATATCTCCAGTTGAAGTTCTAACAGTTCCATCATATTCAACGCGTAACTGTTCAAGAGCATTAATTAGTCGTCTTTGCATGTATCCACTTTGCTGAGTTCTAACGGCAGTGTCTACCAATCCTTCCCTACCACCCATGGCATGGAAGAAATATTCTATAGGATCTAAACCTGTAGTGTATGATGCATACACGAAACCTCTAGCCTTAGGAGTAGGGTCTCCCTCTTTGAAATGAGATAATGCTCGGTTAACATAGCCTCGCATTACACGTTTACCTCTAACAGATTGTTGTCCTACTGAAGCTGCCATCTGACCTATGTTTAGATTAGATCCACGAGCTCCAGTTCTAGTCATTATTATACCTGAATTTTCAAGTTCAAAATCTTCATCTGCGACTTTTCCGGCTTTATCTCTTGCTTCTGCCAATTCATTCATAACGTATATCTCAAAAGATTCATTAAGAGTCTGACCTGGAAGACGTGGTAGGGTTCCATCTCTATAATCTTCTATTAGTTTTTCAATACGTTTTTCAATGACATTCATATTTCGTCGAATTTTCTTTTTGGCAGCATCAGACAATTCAAGTTCATCGTAAGAAAATGTGAATCCTCGCATACTTACGAAGACTTTCAGCAGTTGACATATATTGTTTAAGAATTTTCTTCCAGCCTCGGATCCATAGTCCTTTATTATTCGATGAAGAATACTCTCAGATTGTTCAGCTCCGATCGAACGTCTATCGATAATACCACTCTTTAAAACTCCTTCTTTAACAACCACATAAGCATCATGAGGACAATTATCAGCCAAACATGTTGTACAGTTGCGACATACTGTTGATTTTAGCACATAGTTTAAGTCTTTTGGAAGAAATAGACTGAATATTTGTTTTCCAGTCCAAAGTGGTTGAGGGTCTTTGATATATGGTTCAGGTAAAGGTCCCTCAAATCTGGATGCTACAAGTAATCTGCAAACTTCTTCTTTAGTTAAAGAATTGGATTTTCTAGTAAAAAGATATGATGCTGTAATAAAATCTCGAATAGCACCAATAATAGGACCTCCAAATCTTGGAGATAGAATCTGATCTTGAACTTGCATTAAAAGTCTTGCTTCTGTCTGAGCTTCCTCACCTTGAGGTACATGAAGGTTCATTTCATCCCCATCAAAGTCAGCATTATATGGAGGACAAACACAAAGATGCAAACGGAATGTTTTATGGGGTAAAACACGAACATAATGTGCCATTATTGACATTCTATGAAGTGAAGGTTGTCTGTTGAAAATGGCAATATCACCGTTCATTAGATGGCGTTCAACAATGAATCCAGTTTCTAATGTTTCAGCAACTTTGTCTCTTTCAACAACAAATTCTAAACGTATTCTTTTCCCATCTGGTCTAACTACATATAAAGCTCCTGGAAATTTTTCTGGACCATTAATAATCAGTTTTCGCATCTCTTCAATGTTCCAAGCCGTTACTTTTTCAGGCATTGAAAGTCTCATAGCTATAGCTTGTGGAACACCTACTTCATTTAAATCTAAATTGGGATCAGGTGAAATAACAGTACGCGCTGAGAAGTCAACTCTTTTTCCAGAAAGATTACTTCTGAATCGCCCTTCTTTTCCCTTAAGACGTTGTGAAATTGTTTTCAGTGCTCTTCCTGAACGATGTCTTGCTGGAGGAATTCCTGATGCTTCGTTATTGAAATATGTGGTAACGTGATATTGTAAAAGTTCAGATAAATCTTGTATTATAAGAGTTGGAGCTCCTGCTGCCATGTTTTCTCTTAAACGCTGATTGATTCTTATGATGTCAACAAGTTTATGAGTTAAATCATCTTCGGACCTAATACCCGACTCCAAAGTTATTGAAGGACGAACATAAACTGGAGGAACAGGAAGAACCTGTAAAACCATCCATTCTGGTCGCGCAGTGGCAGGATTAAAACCAAACAATTCAAGATCATCATCAGGTATTCTCTCAAGTCTCTCTCGGACCATACTCTGAGTTAATCGTTGGGCTCCTTCCTCAAGTATCTCATAAAAAGTTGTGGGTTTAGCAAATTCTATTTTTGACTGTTGAGCTCCACAATACGGACAATCCTTTTTCTTTGCTTCTTTCACAATTTTTTTATAAACGTCATTAGGAACTTCTCCTATCAGTTTTTGTGTCTTCTTTATAAGTTCTTTAATTTTTGCAACACGACTTTCAGGAAGCAAAATACGCCCACAATTTCTGCATGTTGATTGGAGAAGATCATGAATTATTTTAGTAAATTCGATATGAATTATTGGAACAGCTAATTCTATATGACCAAAGTGTCCAGGACATCTTATAGCAGTGTTTCCACATGTTTTACATCTTTGTCTAGGTTCAAGAGTTCCTAATCGACCATCCATAAGTCCTGATGTGATTGGAGCTCCATCCTCATCATAAGTATCTGCTGTCTGGATCTCTGCAACGGATTGTCTACGTATATCTTGAGGAGAAAATATTCCAAAGTATATTTCATCTATAATTTTATGAATACTATCTTCCATTGACATTTTAAGCTCTCTCCTTTAATTTCAAGCGGGGGGTTATACACAAGCTCATCATTTCTTGTAAGAGAAGTTTGAAAGCATAGGAAATTACCACTGGAGAGATCTGGGCTTTGTCTTCACAGATTCTGCAGGTATATTTTCGTTGTTTAATGTCATAGTAAGACAAGAAACCACAATTTTCACAAACATAAAGAAGATATTTATCAGATTCTTCAAGCAACCTATCTCTAAGCACCATAGCAGCTCCATGACCAATCAAGCAATCTCTTTCCATTTCACCAAATCGTAGACCTCCACCTCGAGCACGTCCTTCAGTTGGTTGTCGGGTCAGCATTTGTACTTGTCCTCTAGCTCTCGCATGCATCTTATCTGACACCATATGGTGGAGTTTTTGATAGTATACAACTCCCATAAAAACATCTGCAACAAATTTTTCTCCTGAAACACCACTGTAAAGAACTTCTCTTCCTGTATGACTGAAACCTAATTTAATTAATTCTTTTTTCAATTGTTCGGGATTTTCATTCGTGAATGGGGTCCCGTCAACTGATTTCCCTCGTTGAGACGCCACTTTTCCAGCCATGGATTCAAGGAATTGACCAATGGTCATTCGTGAAGGCATTGCATGTGGATTAATTATAAGATCTGGAACAATTCCTTTTGGTGAAAATGGCATGTCCTCTTGAGGAACAATCATCCCTATCACTCCTTTTTGTCCATGACGCGAGGCAAATTTGTCTCCTAGTTCAGGTATACGTTGGTCACGGACTCGAACTTTTACAAGTTTACTTCCTTCACCAGTTTCAGTTATGAAAATATCATCAACTACACCTGTTTCAGACGGTCGAACATCAACAGATGTATCACGCATTGTAGGTCCTTTAACTTCAAACTCTTTGTATTCTTCAAGGAATCTTGGAGGACTTGTTCGTCCGATTAACACATCTCCTCCAGTTACTTCAGATTCTAGACTGACAATACCATCCGGTTCAAGAAGGCGATAGTATTGTTCACCTCTGTATCCTCTTATTCCAGCTTCTGGTACTAGGAATCGATCTCTCAGGCCTCCTAAATATTGGCGACATTCTGCCTCATATATTCGATAGAATGTTGAACGAACCAATCCTCTCTCAATAGAAGCTTTGTTGAAAATAATTGCGTCTTCCATATTGTAGCCTTCAAAAGACAAAATTGCTACAATACAGTTTTGACCTGAAGGTCTTTCAGTATATCCAATTATCTCCATAGGTTTAGTTTTAACTAATGGTGTTTGAGGATAATGTAAAATATGTGACCTAGAATCAACTCTGTTAGGGAAATTAGTTAGATTTATACCAAGAGCTTGTTTGGACATAGCCGCTTCATATGAGTTACGAGGTGATTGGTTATGTTCTGGATAAGGTATAATTGAGGCACATATTCCGAGAATTGTGTAAGTAGCAATTTCCACATGAGTATGTTCTTCAGTGATTTTATCAAAATCTAGGGCGACATAGATATTTTCTTCTTCTTCTGCATCAATATATTCAATAATTCCTTGTTTTATGAGGTCATCCCAAGTCCATTCCTCAGAACGAACTTTTTCGACATGCTCAGGAGTTAATTTAGGTATTCCATTTTCAACAACTATAAGTGGACGACGAACGCGGCCTTGGTCACAGCTTATGTAAACTTCTTCACTTTCTCCATAAACCTTAGAAAAATATGCAACATTGACTTCAGTTGAGATATCTCCATTTCTACGTTTATTTCTAATTTCATCAACTAATTTTTGTGGTGATGGACAATATCCAAGAATTGAACCATTAACGAAAACCTTAGCGCTCGAAGCACGTATTTCAACATCAGTCTCTTCTACGGGTATTACGTCCATTTGGTAAAGAATTTGCATTATTGAAGCAGGATCTACGTAAATTGAACTTGAAGCAGCTAAGGCAAGATTTTTAACCAAACCACAGTTCGATCCCTCAGGTGTTTCGTTTGGACAAACTCTTCCCCAATGAGTTGGGTGTAAGTCTCTTGCTTCAAAGTTTGGTTGACTTCGACTAAGAGGAGATTGTAATCTTCTTAGGTGACTTAATGTAGAAACCACATTTGTTCGATCAAGAAGCTGAGTAATCCCAACACGTCCTCGACCCCAGTTACCAGTTGCCAAAGCATGACGATGTCTATCGGTTACTATTCCAGGACGAACAGCTGCTGAGATTGTGATAAGTTGTCTTTTGACACCCATCCTCTCAAGCTGATATTTTATATCACGACAAAGGTTACGAAAAGCAATTCTGAAAAGATCAGCAAGTAATGGACCTGCAAGTTTAAGACGTTTATTTTTGAAGTGGTCTTTGTCATCCTCTTGTCTAATTCCAAGTTTGAGTTCGATAACTCGGCTTGCCATCTCTCCGAGGAATAGGGCCTTTGTAATTCTACTTTCTTCAGTTCTACCGATATGAGGCAAAAAGTTTCGATCAATTATACTTTTAGCTTTTTGGTTCCGATATTCTTCCACTTGACCATGAGCGACCCGATTTCCTATATACATTAATGCATCTTTAACAGTATCAAAACCTGCAGCTTTTTCAAAAGATGTTTCAAGTTCATTCTGGACTTGTGGATTAGGAGAAACAGTCTCAGCTATTTCTTTATCTGAGTCAATTCCAAGAGCTCTCATCAAAATCATGAAAGGAACTTCTGTAGGTACTCCAGGTATTGAAACGAAAAGTCCGCTATCAGCTTTCAATCGAAGCTGGATTCTAGCTCTGAAGCCGACAGTTGTGGAGAATATTTTAGCTTGGTATACAGGTTTTGTTCCACGAGTATCAATATCAACAAGTATACGATTGGGAGCTAAATCCTCCATGGCTACAACAACTCGTTCAGATCCATTGATTAGGAAATATCCTCCCTGATCATGTGGATCTTCCCCATATTCGACTAATTCTTCAGAAGTTAATTGAGATAGAATGCATAGTTTAGATTTTAGCATAACTGGAAGGTCACCAATAAGAACTAATTCAGGCTCTTGTTCTCTTCCTTCTATTACAGGAGTCATCTCCAACGCTAAGGGGGCAGAATAGGTTAGATTCCTGAAGCGAGCTTCCATGGGAAATATTTCATGCTTTGTTCCATCAACTTCTGTTCTATATGGTCTGCTGATTTTTGATTGCGGATCTATTACCCAAAGTTGTCCAAGTTTAATCTTATAGGGCATTTCAGGAATCTCAATATTTATTTCTCCAATTTCATCGATTACTTCTTGAAGTCCACTATCAATGAATTTATTATAGGAATCCAAATGTTGTCTAACTAGCCCTTTCTCTTTAAAGAAGGACTTCTGAAGAGTTAAAAGATCATCTTGTGAAATTACCAAATCTGTTCAAGTCCTCCATAATTTACTATATTAAGTTTGAATTTCGATCGTTTTATCTCAATTTTTTTCAAATCGGGAGTTTCCTCCGCTGGATTGGCATCTTCCAACCCTAAAAGCCTGGTCTCCTTAATTAAGCTTCAAATTTTCTTTTAGAAGCTAACAACGTAAACCAACGCACCTATTAATAAATTTTGTCATAAATAAGTGCTATAACATTATGAATGCAAAACGTATATTTTTTCAATTTAGTCCTTAAAATTTTTTATTCAAAAACATGAAAGTATGTTTTTTCAAATTGAACTTTACTAAAATAGGAGCTTGAAGTTTAAAATAGATGAAAAAGGGATAATCAATTATGGAAAGATATATTGGGCAACAACTTAAATGTTAAAGTCCTGAAGGGGTAATAACCAAAGATAAGTTTTACATTAAGTCCAAATTAATTATCCTTTGGTAAATTCATGCGAATAGTTGGAAAATTTCAGATTTAATGATATTTTAATATACTATTCTTTTTTGATACGATCGCTATACTTTCCGTTGTCTTTAAGTACATTACATTCATAAAAGAAACCATATTGTATTCAGAAAATATTTGAGGAGGGTATTACGTTCACTAAAATTTTAGTTACATCAGCTTGGCCATATATTAATTATGTACCTCACTTAGGCAATATTGTAAGTTCTATTCTTTCAGCCGATATTGCTACGAGATATTTTAGACTCAAAGGACATAATGTTGTGTACGTGACTGGTTCAGATGAACATGGAACACCAATAGAAATAGAAGCTGTCAAATTGAATATTCCTCCAAAAGAGTTGACAGATAGAAACCATGCTAAAGTGTCGGAGTTATTCAAAAGATGGGGGATAGCATTTAGTAATTATACTCGTACAGAAAATCCGGTTCATATTAAATTTGTAAGAGATTTCTTAATGAAAATTTATAATAACGGTTATATTTTCACTCAAGAAACTGAGCAATTATATTGTTCAAATTGTGACAGATTTCTGCCAGATAGATTTGTAGAGGGAACTTGTCCGAATTGTGGAGGAATCGATGCCAGAGGTGATCAATGTGATTCCTGTGGAAATCTTCTCGAACCTACAAATTTGTTAGAACCTAGATGTGCAATATGTAATTCAAAACCAATAATTGAAAAAAGAAAACATTGGTATTTTGATTTACCTAAATTAACAGAAAATCTTCTAGAGTATATTCTCAATAATAAGAATTTACCAGATAATGCTAAAAATTTTACTTTAAATATTCTGAAAGATGGATTGAAACCTCGACCAGTAACTCGAGATAATAAGTGGGGAATTCCATCGCCTTTTCCTGGTTCTGAAGATAAAACAATTTATGTTTGGGTAGAAGCTGTTTTAGGCTATCTCTCAGCAACTGTAGAATATTTCAAAAAACTGGGTGATGAAGAAAAATGGAAGGAATATTGGTTTGATAAAGAAACAAAAACAATCTATTTTATCGGTAAAGACAACATTCCATTTCATACTATTATTTTGCCAGCTTTATTATTAGCTACACATGAAGGGTATAACCTGCCATGGACTGTTCATTCCACAGAATTTCTTATGTTTGATGGAAAGGCTTTTTCCAAGAGTCGAAGGATAGGTGTATGGATTGATGAAGCCATTGAAATGTTCCCAGCAGATTATTGGAGATATTCACTTATTTCAATTCGTCCTGAAGTAAAAGATACAAACTTTTCGTGGAACACTCTCATTGAAAAGGTAAATTCTGACTTAAATGATACACTTGGTAATTTCATTCATAGAACATTAACATTCATAAATAAACAATTTAAGGGAATAATTCCTGAGCCAAAAAATCTAGATAATATAGATACAAGTGTTCTGAAAGAAGCAAAAGACATCATTAATAAAACGTCTGAAGATTTAGAGACTTTTAAGTTACAAGAGGCTTTACGTTTTGCAATGAGCTTAAGCCATCTTGGGAATAAATATTTTAACGAAAAGGAACCTTGGAAGACAATAAAGGAGCATAAACAAGAGGCAGCCAATACTCTTTATGTAGCTGCTCAGATCGTTAAGAATCGAAACCGAAAAAGAATTACTCCCTAATCACAAGATAAACCCAGCAGAACCATTATTCAACAAAATAGATTGTAACGAAGAAGAGCTCCAAATTAAGCTCGAAGAAGTTAGAAAGAATCTGAGAAAAACTTAGTTCTAAAAAAATGGTAATTTTGAAGGGACCTTTTTTGGGACTGAAAATTGACTTACATATTCATACATGTTATTCTAATGACTCATCAATTACTCTAAAACAGATTGTCTCTTACGCTAAAAAACGAGGATTAGATGGAATCGCAATAACAGATCATAATACTATTGAAGGTGCTCTAAAACTAAAAACCAAAGAAATATTAATCGTCCCCGGAATTGAAATTTCAACCCTAGAAGGGCACGTTTTAGGAATTAATATTACTGTTCAAATACCTCCAATGCGTGGTATGGAAGAAACAATTGAAAGAATCCATGAAGCTGGAGGAATTGCTATTGCACCACATCCTACCGCTTTTTATAAATCTCCACCCAGTAGAAAAGTAAAGTCTTATGATGCAATTGAAGTAATGAACGCATCATCAGTTCCGTTCTCAATTTTAACTTATTTTAATAAAAAATTTGCATATGAACTTAGACTTCCCCAAACTGGTGGAAGCGATTCACACTATGCCCCAGAAATTGGTTCAGCTTACACGGTTGTTAATGCAGATCGAGAAATTGATGAAATTATTCAAGCTATAAAAAGTGGTAATGTTTTTCCTTTTGGAAAACAAATACCTTGGAAATACAGAATAGAAAGGACTGTTTTGAAGCTGAAAAAAAGTTTTAGAAATTGAGATTTATTCTTCATAATCTTCGATTTGGTCTAATCCCAAATCAACCTTTACTTCAATCTTCGAATCATTCCAACTTTCTATATCTACTAAATCAAGAGCAAGAGTTTTTGGGATTTCAAGTGGGTCTAGAGATAACTCGCAAATCCTTTTTGGAGGTTCAATTTTTAGAATTTTATCCATAATCTTAACCATTCCTGCTTTTTCCCCAAGCTTCTATACTAAGTAAGTCTCTTACAGCAGTGCGTATTGCTTCAGCTCGATTTGGATAATATTTTTCATCAACTAGATTATCCAAAGCTAAAATATAGGGTTCAGGTAAATGTAAAGTAATCATTTTCATTTTATCGTCTTCTCCATTGGAATATTTAATTAAGCAGAAATTGTTTGATTCTTATATGTCTTAATGTTAATATACAAATATGATTCAAACATGAACGTGAAACACTTTATAAAACTTTCTGTAAGTTTAGTGAAAGAAATAACTTAACATGTAAAAAAGATATACTGCCGAACGTTTATGTTTCTCTCGAATAATTACAAAACATAAAAAAGTATACAAAGAAATTGGCGAGATTAAATAAGATGAAACGCATGCTCCTCAAATCAAAACGCATTTATGTTAAAAGTTATGGATGCTCAGCGAATCTTGCCGATGGAGAATTCATTTCTGGATGTTTAGTACAAGCAGGTTTTAAGTTAGTTGATAAACCTCAAGATGCAGAAGTTCTACTATACAATAGCTGTGCGGTTAAATCTCCTACAGAAAACCGAATAATTGATGTTTTAAAGAAAGTTTCAAAGGATAAGCAACTTGTAATAACTGGCTGTTTACCCTTAGTGAATTTTGAAAGATTGAAAAATGAAGTTGATTTTGATGCAGTTACAGGTCCTGCTCCAGGAATTAAAATCGTCGATATAGTTAACCGGTTAGATTCCGATAAAAGAATCATATCATTAACATCAACCCGTGAACCAAGTTTACACTTACCTAGAATTTCGAGTAATAAGACTATAAGTGTTATTCCTATCAATTATGGTTGTTTAGGAAGTTGTTCCTACTGTTGCGTACGTTATGCCAGAGGACGATTGAGAAGTAGCCCAATCCAGGAAATCCTTGAGCGAATTAAGAAGGATTTAGCTAACGGTGCAAAAGAAGTATGGTTAACTTCGCAAGATTCAGCTTGTTATGGTAAAGATATTGGAACAAATTTAGCAGAGCTATTAAATCAAATTTGCAAAATCGAGAGAGATTTTTTTATTCGAATAGGAATGATGAATCCCGATCAAACAATTGAATTTCTAGACGAATTGGTTGAAGCATTTAAAGATGAAAAAGTTTTCAAGTTTTTACATCTTCCAGTTCAAAGTGGGGATGACAATATTCTTAAACTTATGAATAGGCAGTACACCTCAGAAGATTTTAAAAAAATTATCAATACTTTTAGAGGTGAATTTCCAAAAGTAACTGTGTCAACAGATGTAATCTGTGGATTCCCAGGAGAAAGTAAAAATGCGTTTAATAATACAAAAAATCTTATAATTGAGATAAAACCAGATGTTGTAAATGTATCTAAGTTTTTTGCTCGACCTCGAACCCCTGCAACTAAATTAGAACCTATTTCAGCAAATGAAATTAAAAGAAGAAGCAAAGAAATATCCAATGTAGCAAAGAAGATATCCTTTGAAAAGAATAAAGATTGGATGGAATGGCAAGGAAAAATATTATTTGATGAGAAAGGAAAAGGAAAGACACTGGTGGGTCGAAATTTCGCTTATAAGCCAATTGTTGTCGAAGTAGATGAGACAATGTGGGGAAAGTTTGTTCAAATTCGCATCAATAAGGCATTTTCTACATATCTAAAAGGAATAATTGTTTGATTTAACCCCCACCCACTGGTGGAAGAATTGCGATAACGTCTCCATCTTCAAGTAATGTGTTAAATCCTTTAAGATTATTGATGTTTTTACCATTTATAAGAAAAGAAAGGAAATCTTGAACCTTTCCTTGATTATCACAAACATATTCCTTGAACTCTTTACCATATTTTTTAATTAACAAAGAGATTAATTCTTCAACTGATATTACATCTTTTAAACGCAAAGAAATCATTTTCTTTTTTTGTAGAATTTATTTTATTCTGAAAAAATATTCAATATAATTAAAGGGAAAGTTTAGGTGGAAAAAAACAGTAATCAGCCATTGGTCGATTAAATTTAAATAGTGCCACAAATTCTCAGAATAGCTGTAACAATTAAGTTTTTGAAATGAGCCGCCGTAGCTCAGTTCGGTAGAGCAACGGGCTGTTAACTCGTGGGTCGAAGGTTCGAGTCCTTCCGGCGGCGCCAATTATAATAAATTAATATAGAATTGAATCAGAATCAAGTGCAAATGATTATCGCCATCAGATATCTTCTTCAGAATTTATTTTTGATATTATTCGAGGCCCTGCATCTTTTGGCCTTTTTAATTCTAATAGGGTTGGTAAAAAAAGAATAGTTAAGAAAACAATTAAAAATATAATTAGATAAACAATTTGATCTTGTGTTGAAATTAAATTTATTATCAAGATAAGGCTGTTTTATTTTATCATTAAGAATATAAGATTTTCTAAAATTTATCAAAGCAAACCAAGAAACAGTTCTTATTTTGGGTGAGTTTTCAGTAAAAATGTTCAACGAGGCCTTAAATGGAATTTGATATAATTAACTGATTCTTTTTACAGGTATTGAGAGTTTTTTCTCAAATTCATATATTATTCTAGATGTAAGAATCCAAGCATCTAACATTTCATAATCTACACAAATAAACTCATTTCCTTGTTGAAGAGTAGTTTTTGAAAAATTTCCATGTGGAAACCCTCCCACAATAACTGCAATATTTTTGCTTTTTTGTTGACTAAAAATTGCTTCCTCAATAGTTTTAGGTACACCTGTTCTACTGAATATGAGTACATGATCTATTTTTTCATCTTTAAGTAGATTTTTCAATGTTTTTTGCTTTAACGCAAGTAGAATCTCTCCTTCTGGTGGAACTTTTTTATTATAGAATAATTGTTCCATTAACCCAATAAAACGGGCATAGTTCCTTGGAAGTCGAACAGATGGATTCACAGTTATTACATAGTTGTTAAGCGTATGAACATAAATTTGGAGTAATCCTTCCTTATTCAAAGGAGATCCCAAAGCTTCAAGGAGTACAAAATGAGTTATATCTGGTCGACCACGTTTTTTATTATTTTCAAGTGTTCTCATTACTGAGTGATGCAGCGATCTATCAAGCAAAATTTGTCCAGGTAACTTTGTATGTTTCTTTGAATAATTTTGTATTGACGAATGATTCCATAGATTTTTTGGAAGAGTTTCAAGGGCGGCTTCAGCTAATATCAGAGTAAGCATAAAAGTTCACTCATTTCAGAAGCAAAGTTTTGATAAAAACATTAACTTTTCTAAAGCTTATCTTGAATCCATCTTAATAATAGATAAGGATGGCGAACCAAGGAAACCACATACATACAATTTATTGAACAACTATTACAAAAATCCCATTTTCCACAATCGTTTATAATCTTCTTAACTTTTTCAGTATCAAGGTTATTTTTTAAAGATTGATTTTTTTCGATTCTGATTAATGTGAAAAAGGGACAAGGGAGAGCTACAGAAGAATCAGGTTTAAGAGAAACGGTTGTTGATGCAGAGGAACAAGTAATAAATCTATTGAATCCACCTAAAGATTGGAATTTGAAGTAGTCTCTTTCAAAATGTATTTTCTTGTATTCCTTTT